>DAINDD010000012.1:4617-32243 GCA_036732045.1 Chloroflexota bacterium | reverse complement strand
CGCTTCTGGCGCTGTGGCGCGGCCGGCCGGATGTGACGAAGACGCGGACGGTTTAGATGCGAGGCGCCGGGTGCCGGTTGCGAGATGCGAGGTGCCAGTGCGATCCATTCGTTACCCGTTGATAGCTGGCGTTGGCGTGGTGACCCACCACCCCCCGCTCCCCCCAGATTCCTTCGCTGGCGATGTGCGAAAACTGATGTGGTCTACGCTCCGAACGACAGATCGCGACTGTCGGCCCGGCGCTGACACCTAGCACTGACACCTGGCACCTAACACACGACACCTGTCAGACAGCGTCGGGCAGCGTGTCGAGAGCGAGGTTGGCGAGCTCGTCGGCGCGCTTGTTCTGCTCCCGCGGGACGTGCTGCAGCGAGAACGAGCCGAAGCGGCGCCGCAGCTCCCGGATCCGTTCGAAGAACGGACGCAGGCGGTCGTTGCGCACCTTGTAGCGGCCCTGCAGCTGCCGGATGATAAGCTGCGAGTCCATGCGGAGGTCGACGTCGCCGCCGCCGAGTTCGAGCGCTCCCTCGAGGCCGGCGATCGCGGCTTGGTACTCGGCCTCGTTGTTCGTGGCGCGGCCCAGGCGGCGCGAGATGGTGGCGGCTTCGCGACCTTTCTCGTCGTAGACGACTGCGCCGATCGAAGCCGGTCCGGGATTGCCGCGCGAGGCACCGTCGGCATACACGACCCACGCCGGCACGCGCTAAGACCGCAGCACTAGCTGGACTTCGTCGTCGCTGACGACGATCCGTTCGACGCCCTCACGCAGGAGATCCTGCTTGTCCGCAAAGGTGAGCTCGTTCCACTCCTCCCGCAGGCGGCGCAACGTCTTCTCGATGGCGTGGCGGCGTTCCGCCTCGGTGGCTTGCTGTAGCGCCTGTCGGTTGGCTTCGACCAGGCGGTCTTCGAGCTGGAGTTGCTCGGTGGCGATGCCGACGGCGGCGGTCTGCAGCTTCTCCGGGTTGAGGCTGCCGCCGACCGCTGCGTCCAGGTACTGCTCCAAGCGCTTGTCCAGGCGGCGGACCCGGTCGCGCAGGCGGGTCATCTGCGCCTCCGGGTTAAGGGCGGCGCCATTGGTGCGGCCGTTGTGCGGAAGCGCGGTGGCCTGCAGCGCCTGGTGGACGGCGTGCTCCAGCTCCTCGGCGCGGCGGGTGTGGTAGTCGCAAAGGGCGCGGTTGGTTCGCGATTCGCACTGGTAGTAACGATACTGCGCGGTGCGGACGCTGCCATCGCCGCGCTTCCAGTGCTGCTTGCGCGTGACGCCGATCATCTTGTTGCCGCAGTAGCCGCAGAAGGAGATGGCGGAGAGCAGGAAGGGCGAGACTTGCCGCTGGGCGCCGGACGGCTTGCGCTGGTCAAGCTGGTCCTGGACGCGCTGGAAGTCGTCCTGTGAGATGAGCGGTGCGTGGCTGGCCGGGACGCGCACGCCGAAGCGGGAGTAGGTGCCAACGTAGGCTCGGTTGCGCAGAATGTCGCGTACGGTGACCATGCTCCAGAGGCCGCCGCGGCGGGTGCTCAGGTTCTCTTCGTTGAGGCGGCGGGCGATGCGCCGGATGCCGAGGCCGTCCTTGATGTAGAGCCGGAAGATGTAGCGGACGACGGAGCCTTCTTCGGCGACGATGACGAGGCGGCGCTTGGGCCCGACCCTGTAGCCGTACGGCGGCCGGCCGAGCGCCTCGCCCTTGACGGCCTTGCGACGCATCGCGGCCCTGACCTTGTCGCCGACACTGCCGTTTACGCGCGCCGTGGTCCACGTCTCGACGAGACAGCCGGCGATCTCGTTGCCGTTGTCGATACTGACGATCTGCACGCCAAGGCTGGAGAGTTGGAAATAGCGCCGCGCCGCCTCCACCGGGCTGGCGCCGAGCGTCATGAACTGCGGCACGACGACGAGGAGGAAGCCCTGGCCTTCCTGCCGCCGAACGAAGTCCATCAGCTGGCGAAAGCCTGGAAGCTCAGGGTCAGCCCTGGTGTCGAGGAAGGTGGCGGCGGCCTCGAAGCCGTTCTTCTTGCAGAACGCCAGGAAGGCCTCGCTTTGGCCGGCGAGGCTGCGGTCTTTGGTCTCGCGGAAGTAACCTATCGCACGCACTACGTTAAGAGGAGAATTCGCTCACAACTGACGCACTGTACGACACTGACGCCGGTCCGCGCCCGTTGCAGCACAGACATCGGCAGACTGATCCGACAACCCTGGCACATCCCCCTTTCGACGCGGGCGACGGCGGTGCCGCCACGTCTTTCCCGCAGCAGGTCGTACAGGCTGATCAGGCGGCGGTCGACGTCCGTCGCCTGGGAGTCGCGGATGCCGCGCAAGCTCTCAACCTCCGGCTCGATCTCGGCCTTCTCGGCGAGGAGCTCGTCCTGGCCCCGCCGCCAACCGGCCTCGACGTCGGCGAGGGCGAAATCGGCGGCCTGTCGCTCGGCCTCAGCCTCTTCGATCTGGACGAGGAGAGCGAGCAGCTCGTCTTCTCGTTTGCGAGTCTGTTCCTTCAGCGAGCGGAGGTCGGCGTCGAGGTCTTGCAACTCTTTAGGATTCTTGACGGAGCCGCCGTAGAGCTTCTTTTCGATCTCGGCGGCCTTGCCTCGGATGGTGTCGGCGGCGAGCTCGAGGTCCTTCTGCTGGGAGTGGGCGTCGTGGGCAGCCGCTGCCTTTTCGGCGGCAGTCTCGCGGGCGGCGACGAGTTCCTCGGGTTCACCCAAGGCGGCTTCGATCTCGATGAGCCGGCTGAGTGCCCTGTCGAGGGCCACGTCCGTGTCTTGCAATAAAAGCAGTTCGGCGACGTCAGTCATAAGGCGAGGAGCGAGCGGTTCGATCCGGGGCGGGATGGACAACGCTGCGACGGGATTATAGACTTGGACTAGAGCCATTGCAAGCCACTTTTGCTGCTAAGGAAAGTCGCTTTCGCCGTCCCCATCACGGACATTTTTCCCATGCTGTTCAACGTCCTCAACGATCTGCGCCAACCGATGGGAACGGTTAGCGAAGCGGAGTTGTGCGAACCCGAAGTCAAGGCCGGCGACCTGGTCATCAGCGACCTCAAAGGGACGGCGCGATTCCTGCGGACCGACCGCGGTCTTCTGGTGCGGATGCGGGCGAAGGGAGCGATCGATGAGGAGTGCTCGCGGTGCCTGCGCGACGTGCGCGTGCCGGTGGAAGTGGACTTCGAGGAAGAGTACGTTCCGCTCTTCGACCCGAACACCGGGACACGCATCTACCTTGGGGCTGACGAAGAGGATGTGACGTTCCGCGTCAACGCCCGCTTCGACCTGGATTTGCGGGAGGGGCTTCGCCAATATATCCTGATGTTCGAACCGGCGAAGCCACTTTGCCGGGCCGATTGCGCCGGCCTCTGCCCGATCTGCGGGACCGACATGAACGTGGGCCCGCACGAATGCAAGCGTTTGACAGACGAGCGCTGGAGTGCGCTGGCCGGCCTGAAGAACCAAATACCGGAAGGAAACTGAGATGGCTCCTCTGCCCAAGAAAAAAACGTCGACCTCGCGCAAGAAGCGCCGCCGATCACACATCGACATCAAGGTGCCGCAGCTGCTGGCCTGTCCGCAGTGCCGCAGCCCTCGCGTGCAGCACCGGGCTTGCCCGACATGCGGCACCTACCGCGGCCGCGAAGTGCTAGCCTTGGGCCGCGATCCACGCCCGAAAGTCCCCGACGCGTAATCGGGAGCCCTCACCCCACCCTTTCGCCCGTGCAGGGCGGGGGGCGAGTGCGGGTAATGTTCGGGTCATAGTGTCGCGCCCGGAGGTAATCCAACCCCGAACCCGCGACCTTCTGCTTGGAAGGCGGATGGGTCGATCCTCTTGCCCCGGCTCGTTCGCTAGGGCAACGTCAACTCAGAAATCGACCGTTTTTTGCATCCGACTCAGATCGTGCTGAGTATCTGCTGAGAAGTGTGTCGGGGGCCTGCCGGGCCGTCAAGCTATCTGACTGCGAGCGGAGCCCTCGCCTCCAGCCCGTACCAGACACCAACCGTGAGTACAGCCACGGCACCACCAACACTCGCGGCAATTGGAATCGACGGAAACGACGGCCGGAGCCTAACACTGAGAGCGCCACTGAGCCTCCGACGGGCTCGGAGGTATTGGCGAATTCCTCCGGCTGAAGGCCCCAAACCTCCAGGCACCCTTGGGTAGAGTTATTAGCTTGGTTGGGATCCAAGATCTCCGGATCGCTTGCTGCCAGCGTGTCTTCCCAGCAACGAAAGATAGACCGCGGGCTCGCCTGGTTGAAGAGAGAGTCGCCGGTGCACCTCAGTACGAAGGTGAACGAAAGTGTGGCACTCCCCACGCTGACGTTTGCGGCCTGTGGGTTGGCCGAGCTGGTCGTGCAACCCGCCGATTCGTCGCTGGTCGCGCCACTCGGCGGACCGAAGTAGCCGCCTGGAAGACAAGCATATCGGTGCTGACGACTGGGCCATCCGGGCCGAGATTAGTCAGGCTCTTGCCGACTGTCACCTCGAAGTCGCCACCGTCTGTCACCCCCGGCACAAAATGGCCATAATATGAATTAGGCTGGGACCCTCGGCCCGATTCCCGATGCAATTTGGCGCCGGGCCGGGCCTATAGTACGCACAAGATCCCTCAAAGGAAGGCCCCGGGATTGGGGTCCGAGTAATGCCCGTTATTTTCAAGTTAGCGGCACCGCCGGAAGCATGGACGCCTTCGCCAGTGCCGAACACCGTCAGTCCAAGTAACACAAAGGCTATGGCCAGCCCTGGTACAGTATCTGAGACGTCTCATCGCCGGTACCCGCACTTTCTTCAATGCATATCGTGTGAAGCCAAACGCGTCCTAAGAACACTAGGGTTGGGTGGGGTGCAGTAAGCGGATGAATTCAGCCAGAGATAGGCCCGCAAACGACGGAACGAAAGAGAGACAGCGCAAAGATAATGGCGGCACGCGCCGCACCCCCTTTAGATGCAGCGAGCATGGGCCTCGAGGCTGACGTTGTCATATGGGCTGGGCCCAGCCTCAGCACGGGGTTCGGTGCTGAGGGCCAGTCTGGATAACTGGCGCATGTCTTCGCCCCTCGACCCATGACCCGTGACCCTCTGATATACTCGCAAGGCCATGAGACGGACGCTCTTTATCCTGCCGCCACTGAGCCTGCTGCTGGCAGCCGCTGCCGCGATCACCTACTTCATTTACTGGGACGCCACCCACTGCACTTTCTGCCGCACGCGAATCGACGAGTTCGGCCGCTGCCCTAATCCCGACTGTCACTTCGGACGCCTGACCAAGGAAAGCGTAGCCTCGGCCGTTCGTTAAGCCGCGCTGTATGGAAACGGCCTCTTCGCCCGCAAGCAACATCTCTCGGCGATTACTGCAGCTACGTGTCGATAGTAGTCTGACGCTCGTTTTCCCTGGGCAGGGCAGCCAAAAAGCCGGCATGGGCGCAGACGTTCGCTCATCGTCCAGCGCCGCGCGCGAAGTCTTTGCGCTGGTAGATGAGGCGATCGGTTTCGCGCTATCCGACCTCTGCGCGAACGGCCCCGACGACGAGTTAACGAGCACGGCCAAAGCGCAACCGGCGATCCTCACCACCTCGCTGGCCATCCTGGCGGCGGCGCTGGAGAGCGGAGCGCTGGCCTCGCGGCCTGCGTTTGTCGCCGGGCACAGCCTCGGGGAGTACAGCGCGCTCGTAGCGGCGGGCGCCCTCAGCATCGCAGACGCCGTGCGGTTGGTAGGAGAGCGCGGGCGGCTGATGGCAGAGGCCGGGCGGCAGACGGATGGCACGCTGGCCGCGGTGGTCGGCCTCGACGAAGCCACGGTGGCCGAGATTTGCCGAGAGTCAGGCGCCGAGGTCGCTAACTACAACGCGCCAACGCAAACTGTCATCGGCGGAACGCCGACGGCGGTGGAGCGGGCCTGTGCCTTGGCTAAGGAGCACGGCGGACGCGGCCTGTCAGTCAACGTCTCGGGCGCCTTCCACACCTCGCTGATGGAGCCGGCGGCGCGGGAGTTCGCGCGGGTGCTGGACCCTGTCGCGATCAGCGAGCCGGCGATCGCGATTATCGGCAACGTTTCGGCCCAACCCATGACGACAGTGGAGGACGTGCGGGCCGACCTGGGCCAGCAGATCCGCTCGCCGGTGCGCTGGTACCAGTCGATTGACACGGCGCAGGCAAACGGCGTACGGCGGGTGATCGAGCTCGGCCCTGGGCGTATCCTCACTTCGCAGCTCAAGCGCAGCCACCCGGACCTCGAACTCGGCTCGCTGGACGAAGCGGCGGCGCTGAAGGCGGCCAGCGGTGTTTGACCTGAGCGGGAAGGTGGCGTTGATCACGGGCGGCTCGCGCGGGATCGGGCGCGGCATCTGCACGTATCTGGCGGAGCACGGTGCGGCGGTCGCCATCAACTACAAGGAGAGCGAAAAGCAGGCCAAGGATCTGAAGGGCAAGATCGAAGCGGCGGGCGGCAAGGCGATGATCGTGCAGGCCGACGTGCGCCTACCGGAAGACACCGAGCGAATGGTGCAGGAGACGATCGACCGGCTGGGCCGGCTCGACATCCTGGTCAACAACGCAGGCTTCAATCGTGACACCCTGATCCTGCGCATGTCGCTCCACGACTGGGACGAGGTGATGGATCTGAACCTGCGCGCGGTGTTCCTCTGCACAAAGGCGGCGCTGCGGCCGATGATGAAGCAGCGCGGAGGGCGAATCATCAATATCGGCAGCGTGTCGGGGCTGGCAGGCAACGCGGGACAGGCGAACTACGCCGCGGCCAAGTCCGGGCTGATCGGGTTCACGCGCGCCGTGGCCCGCGAGATGGGTTCGCGGAACATTACCGCGAACCTGATCGCGCCGGGTCTGGTCATCACGGAGCTGACGAAGGACATCCGCAAGGAGATCGTCGAAGGCGTGAAGCAGCGGCTGATGATCGACCGGATGGGCACAGTGGAGGACGTGGCGGCGTGCGTGGTCTTCCTTGCCTCGGACGAAGGCGGCTACGTGACCGGCCAGGTGCTCTCGGTAGACGGCGGGCTGGGGCTGTAGGATGAGCGGACGCCGGCACAAGGGGCGCATCCTGGCCCTGCAAGCGATGTTCGAGATGGACGCCGTGGGGCACCCGCCGGAGCACTCGATCGACGTACTGCTGGAGGGGCTCGACCCGTCGCCGGAGGTGCGCAGGTTCGCGCTGGAGCTGGTGGAAGGGGTGCTGGCGAGCCGGGAACGGATCGACGAGGTGATCCGGGAGACGGCGCCGGCCTTCCCGCTGGACCAGATCGCGGTAGTGGACCGGAATATCCTGCGGCTTGCGATATACGAAATCCTCATTGATAATAAGGTGCCAATGCGGGCCGCCATCAACGAAGCGATAGAACTTGCCAAGGAATACGGCGGCGAGAACTCCCCCAAGTTTATTAACGGCGTCCTCGGATCCGTGAGCGTGCTCGCGGCCCGATGACAATGACCCCCAAGGAGGTAACCCCCGTGCCAGCCGTTTTCGAGCGAGTGCGAAAGATCATCGCCGACCAGCTCGGCGTCGAAGAGACCGAGATCCAGCCCCAGACCTCCTTCGTCGAGGACCTCAACGCCGACTCCCTGGACCTGGTCGAGCTGATCATGTCGCTGGAAGAAGAGTTCAGCAAAGAAGGCAAGGCGATCGAGATCTCGGACGAAGACGCGGAGAAGATCGCGACCGTACAGGACGCCGTGAACTTCATCAAGGAGCACGGCATCGAAGACGACTAGCGTTCACGTTGACGGTCAGGGCTGCCCCTGACCCTGAGAATGAGAATGAGGAAGGTCCCTGGCTGTGAGGCGGGGGACCTTGCCTGTCCGGCGTCTGTCTTCCTGAGGCCGCAGCCGAAGGATCTCGCACCCGGGCAAGGTCGCCTGGTTTGGCCGTTGCCGTTCGGCGGGAAGCGGCGTGTGCTCGTGCCAGCCCATGACGGGCGGAGCGTGGCCCGCTATCTCGTAGCGGCGTATGATGTGAGTGCTCAACCTGCGGCTTCGGCGACGTTTGGTAATCCTTCGACAAGCTCAGGACGAGCGGTATAGATATGAACATTTTTGGGGTGGGACCGCTGGAGCTGCTGCTCTGCGTGATCATTGCGGTCATTGTGCTCGGGCCGGAGCGGTTTCCGCAGGTAGCGGTGCAGGTGGCCAAGGCGCTGAAGTTCCTGCGCGGTTATGCCACGGAGGCCACATCTGACCTGCGCGGGGAGTTTGCCGAGCTGACGCGCGAATACGAGTCAATGCGCGCGGAGCTGAACGAGGTGCGCAGCGGCGTCTTCCAGCACGTGGCCAGTGTGACCGACGAGCTAACCCGGGCGTCCGGCGAGGTGCACAAGGCGGTCGGCGAGGCGCGCCCCGCCCTCAAGACACCGAATCTGAAGCAACTGCTGAGCAGTGCCCCGATCATCGAGCCGGGCGGCGAACTGCCGCCGAACCGCAAAGGCTCGAGCAATGGCAATGGCGCCGGTCCACAGCACTAGCGGCGCCCGGTCCCAGGATTGACGATGGCCCGCAGCGCACCGGTCGAGCCTCCGCCCGAGCTTCCCCCGGAAGAGAAGGACCCCGGCGAACGCTACCTGACCCTGATGGAGCACCTGCGGGAGCTCCGTTACAGGATAATGGTCTCGGCCGGCGCGGTTGTGGTCGGCCTCGGCGTTTCGGCGGCGTTCGCCAACCGCATCATCGTCCTCCTGGAGCAGCCCGCCAAGGACCGAGCGCCGGCGGACTTCCAGTTCCAGTTCATCGAGCCGTTCGAGAACTTCGTGACCTACTTCCGGGTCGCGTTGCTGGGCGGGCTCATCCTGGCGATGCCGGTGATTGTGTACCAGGTCCTGCGCTTCGTCGCGCCCGGCCTGAGGGGGACCGAGCGGCGCTGGCTGTACGGAACGGTGGTGGGCGCGACGGGGTTCTTCTTGGCCGGCGTGGCGTTCTCGTATTATGTCGCGTTGCCGCCGGCGCTGAACTTTCTGCTGAACTTCAACAACGACCTGGCGCGGCCCAACATCCGGCTGGGCAGCTACATCGACTTCGTGACGAGGCTGCTGTTCTGGACCGGCGTTTGCTTCGAGATGCCGCTGGTGATGATGTACCTGGCGCGCTTTCGCATTGTCAGAGCGAAACAGATGCGCCAGTGGTGGCGCTACGCCGTGGTGCTGATCTCGGTGATCGCGGCGGTCGTTACCCCTACCGTCGACCCGGTGACGATGTCCCTTGTCATGGCGCCGATGCTAGGGCTGTACGTGCTGGGGATCGGATTGGCCTACATCGTGCAACCACGGGCGCCAGCAAGTGGATAACCGGGCGATTTCGTTGACCCCTTGTGAAAGTGCGGTCTATTATCGAGCCAAGTGACGGAGCTCGAAAGCCTGTACGCAGCGATCACCACCTGCCCGGACTGCGACCTCTGCAAGACAAGGACGAAAGCGGTCCCCGGCGAGGGCTCCCCGACCGCCGAGGTGATGTTCGTCGGCGAAGGGCCGGGGTACAACGAAGACCAGCACGGACGCCCGTTCGTGGGAGCGGCGGGCAATTTCTTGGACGAGTTGCTGGCGTCGATCGGGACGCGACGCTCCGAGGTCTACATCACGAACGTCCTCAAGTGCCGCCCGCCAAACAACCGCGACCCACTGCCGAACGAGGTGGAAGCCTGCCGAAAGTACCTGCTGCGCCAGATCGAACTGATCCGCCCCCGCCTGATCGTGACGCTGGGGCGGTTCTCCCTGGCCTGGTTCTTTCCCCGCGATTCGATCGGCAAGGCCCACGGGCAGCTGCGGCGACTGGGCAATCAGTACCTGTATCACCTGTACCACCCGGCGGCCGCGCTCCACGCCGGAAACCTGCGCAAGGTGATCCAGGAGGACTTCGCGCGAATCCCCGCGGCGCTGGAGAAGGCCCGCGAGTCGCAGGCGGCCGCGATGGCGGTCGCGGTCAGCGCCGCGGCCGAACCGGCCCCCGAACAGATGCGGCTTCTGTAGGCATGGCCGACAAGCTCCGTATCGTCCCCCTCGGCGGGCTAGGGGAGATCGGCAAGAACTGCATGGTCCTCGAGACGAACGAGGACATGGTGCTTATCGACGCCGGCCTGATGTTCCCGGACGAAGAGATGCTGGGCGTCGACCTGATCATCCCGGACGTCGGATACGTGAGGGAGCGGCTGAACAAGCTGCGCGGCATCCTGATCACGCACGGCCACGAAGACCACGTCGGCGCGCTGCCATACATGCTGCCCGCCCTGCGTCTGCCGAACGGCAAGCTGCCGCCGGTGTTCTGCACGCAGCTGACGCGCGGACTGATCTCCCTAAAGCTGGACGAGCACCATCTGCTGGGCGAGGCTGACTTACGCCTTGTACGCCCCGGTAGCGTTGTCAAGCTGGGCCGGCTGAGCGCGGAGTGGGTCCACATCACCCACAGCATCCCGGACGCCACCTCGATCGCGGTGACGACACCGTTCGGGGTCGTGCTGCACTCCGGTGACTTCAAGTTCGACCACACGCCAGTAATGGGCGACCCACCGGACCTGACACGGATCGCCGAGCTGGGCCGGAACGGTGTTCTGCTGCTCTTCTCCGACTCCACCTACGCGGACAGGGCAGGCTACACGCCCTCTGAAGTCGTCGTCTCGGAGGTGTTGGACCGGACCATGGCGACTGCACCCGGGCGCGTCATCGTGGCCACCTTCGCCTCGCTGATCTCGCGCATCCAGCAGGTCGTGGACGCGGCGACGCACAACGGTCGGCGCGTGTTCGTGACCGGGCGTAGCATGATGAAGAATATCGAGATGGCCAAGGAGCAGGGCTACCTGGATGTGCCGGATGACATCCTGGGCCCCTTGGACCGCATGAAGAAGCTGGCGCCGGAGCAGATCGCTATTCTGACGACGGGTGCACAGGGAGAGCCATCCTCGGCGCTGGTGCGGATGGCGAACCACGATCACCGGCACATTGAGATCATGTCAGGTGACACGGTGGTCTTCTCGTCGTCGGCGATTCCTGGTAATGAATTGCTTATCAACCGCACGATCGACAACCTCTACCGCCTCGGCGCCAACGTGCTGTTCAGCCGCATCGCGAACGTTCACGTCAGCGGCCACGGCGCCGCGGAGGAGCTGAAGCTGATGATCGCCCTGGCACGGCCCAAATACTTCGTGCCGGTGCACGGCGAGTACCGGCACCTCGTCATGCATTCGCAGATCGCGCGCTCGATGGGCGTCGAGGATGCGAACGTGTTCACGATCGAAGACGGCGACATCCTGGAGATCGACAAACGGGGAGCCCGGCGGAGCGGGCAGACCTCGGCGGACTTCGTCTATGTGGACGGCCTCTCCGTAGGCGTCGACCAGGTAATCTTGCGTGACCGCAAGACGCTGGCCGGGGACGGCGTCCTGGTGGCGATTGTAACGTTGGATAGGCACACCGGTAAACCAATCGGGCGGCCGGACGTTGTATCTAGGGGGTTTGTCGAAAGTGAGTTATCGGATGACCTTATGGAAAGGGCGCGGGACGTGATCACAGACGCTCTGCAAGGCACGGAGCATATGGCCGACCGCGCCGATGTCAACCAGCGTGTGCACAACGCCCTGCAGCGATTTATGTACAACCAGACGCGGCGGAGACCGATGATCCTGCCGATAAGCGTTGAGGTCTAGCCCATAAGACGATGGCTGTAAAGACAAAACCGCGCACAACCCGCCGGACCAGCAGCTACCGGCCACGTCGGGCCCCGCCCGCCGGCAAGCCCCGGCGTAACAAGCCGCGCCGGAAGGGCGGCGTGCCGGCGATCTCGCAGCAGGTGTTGCCTGGTCTTCTCGTTGGCGCCGGTGTCATCATTGTGCTCGGCGTGGTGTTCAGCGTGCCGCTGTTGAACGCGCTGGAGACCGTGCTACGCGGCGTCGGCTTGGGGGTGGTCCTGCTTGTCGTGGCGACGGCGCTGGATGCGAGCGTGGCGCTGCGCCGCCCGCAACTTACGTCAGACTTACTTCGAACAGTCGCGGGCGGCCACCTGCTGCTCGTCTTAGCGTTCGGCATGCTCGGACTGTTCTCGCCCGGATGGAGCATCGGCGACGTGCATTTCGCCGACGTCACGTTCGGCGGCGACGCGGGCGGCTGGCTGGTCGGAAGCCCGCTGGCCGCGTTGGCCTGGCTTTCTGCCGGGGCAGCCGGCTTTTCGCTTCTCTGGCCGAAGCGCGCCGGACAGATGCGCCGGGGGACCGTCTTGGCCTCGAAGTGGGTCGCCTCCCTGGAGATTCCGCAACGCACAGCGCACGGGCTGGCCGGGCTGATGACGATGCTGATGCCGCGGCCCGAGGAGTCGTACGACGACTACGCGGACCCGCAACCTTACCTTCCCAAACACGACGAAGAGTGGGAGGGGACGCCGCTGCTCGAGCAACCGGCCGAGGAGGAAGACGAGCTGGAGCAGGAGCCAGAACCCGATCCCAAGACAAATGTGCTGGTCACCAGCGACGCGGAGGACGAGCCGGCTGGCTACCAGCAGACGCTGCCGATGGGCCGCCCGGCCGGTCGCGCGGGCTGGGAGTTGCCGCCGGTCAACGCGCTGGCGGAGGCGGCCGACGTCGAGGTGCGGCCACTGGATAACGAAGCGCGCTCGCGGCTGATCGTCGATACGCTGGCCTCGTTTGGCGTGGACTCGCGGGTGGTGGCGATCAACCAGGGGCCGACGGTGACGCAGTTCGGCGTGGAGCCGGGCTGGGAAGTAAAGACGCGCTCCGTTGCTATCAAAGACGAGAAGGGCAAGCAAGTGTTAGACCGCGACGGGCGGCCCGTCACCCGCTCGGAGGTCGTCTCCAAGACGCGGGTGCGGGTGAACCGGATTACGGCGTTGGCGAACGACCTGGCGCTGGCGCTGGCCGCGCCGACGATCCGCATCGAAGCGCCCGTGCCGGGCAAACCGATCGTGGGCATCGAGGTGCCGAACACGACGACGTCGCTCGTCTCTCTGCGCAGCGTGATCGAGAGCCAGGCGTTCCAGAAGGTGAACAGCAAATCGAAACTTTCGCTGGCGCTGGGCAAGGGCGTTTCGGGGGACTCGGTGGCGGCGGACCTGGCCAAGATGCCGCACCTGCTGATCGCCGGCGCCACGGGCAGCGGCAAGTCCGTCTGTATCAACTCGATCATCGCCTGCTTCCTCGTGCACAACACGCCGGAGGAGCTGAGGCTGGTGCTGATCGACCCGAAGCGCGTAGAGCTGACGACATACAACCGGGTGCCGCACCTGGCGTTCTCCAAGGTCATCGTCGATATGGACGAGGTCGTGGGCACGCTGCAGGCCGTGATCCACGAGATGGACAGCCGCTACCGCCGCTTCGCCGAGATTGGCGTGCGCAACGTCGAGGCGTACAACAAGAGCCCGCAGGCCACGCACAAAATGCCGAACTGGGTAGTGATCATCGACGAGCTGGCCGACTTGATGATGGTCGCCGCGTACGAAGTCGAGCGGCAGATCTGCCGGCTGGCGCAACTGGCCCGCGCGACGGGCATCCATCTGATCGTGGCCACGCAGAGGCCTTCGGTGGACGTGATCACGGGGCTGATCAAGGCCAACTTCCCGACGCGCATCGCCTTCGCCGTCTCATCGCAGGTAGACTCGCGGACGATCATCGACGGCGTCGGCGCCGAGAAACTGCTGGGGCGCGGAGACATGCTGTTCATGGCGACAGACGCTGCCAAGCCGAAGCGCATCCAGGGCTCCTACGTGAGCGACGAGGACGTCGAGAAGATCGTCAACTGGTGGGCGAACGATCGCTTCCGCCACCTGGCGCCGGACAAGCTGGACCACCTGCTCGACCAAGCCAAGGGCGAGGACCTGGCAGCCGAAAGGGCGGCGGAGGAAGACCCGCTCTTCGAGGCGGCGCGGGAGCTCGCATTGCAGCACTCCCGCATCTCAACGTCGCTCCTACAGCGGCGGCTGCACGTCGGGTATCCGAGAGCCGCGCGGCTGGTCGACATGCTGGAGGAGCAGGGCATCGTCTCGACGGCGGAAGCCGGGCAGTCGCGCCAGGTCCTGGTGGCGGACGAGCCGGAGCCCGGATTCGAGGAAGACGACTTCACGCCGGGCGACACGAACCGCTTCGAGTAGCCAAAGAGCTATCTCGCTGCCGCTCGGTTGATGCTCATAGGTTACGGGATGATTACCTGTACGAATACGGACCATTTGTTGTCTTGACAACGATTGCCCCAGTGCTATGTTGTAAGTAGCTTAAAGAGAAGGAGGTAGGATGCTATGACAAGAATCCACTCCATCTACGGGAGATTTCAGGTTGACTGGGAAAGGCCCGTTGCGCATCAGGCCTGACGACAGGCGCGCGCGGGAAGCCGCAACCGCTGAGCAGCACACGAACTGAGGCTCAAGAGCCCATCGGCGCCAGGAGCGCCGGAGACGTAAAAGCCGAAAGCGGGAAAGATAGAAATCGCAGAGCTCCCCGGCACGAGCCGGGGGGCTCTTCTTATGTGGTTAGTCGTTCGTGGTCAGTGGTTGGAGCGGAGGTGCCGCTCGACTTCGCCAGGCTCAGTCTTGTTGGCCGGGCGGTCCTTCGACAAGCTCGGGATGAGCGTTGCGGTGGCTAGCGCCGGCGCATGCGGGCGCGGTTGGAGCGCTTGGTGGACATCCCGGCCTCCTTGCGGAGGGCGGCGATGACGTCAAGCCCGTCCTCGTCGCCGACGAGCTCGCGGCGCAGTTCTACAACGCGGTCGCGGATGAGGGCAGCCTTCTCGAACTCGAGGTTCTTGGCGGCGTCTTTCATCTGCTTCTCGAAGTCCTTGATCAGGCGGGCCATCTCTTCCTTCGGGATATCGCCGGTGCGGTACTCCGGCTGCTCCTCGGCCACTTGGCGGACGCGGTCGGTGATGTCGCGGATAGCCTTGCTGATGCCCTCCGGCTCGATGCCGTGCTCGCTGTTGTACGACTCCTGGATACGCCGCCGGCGATCGGTCTCGCCGATGGCGCGCCGCATGGAGTCGGTCATCACGTCGGCGTACATGATGACAGTCCCGTTGACGTTGCGGGCGGCGCGGCCCATCGTCTGGATCAGTGACCACTCCGAGCGCAGGTAGCCCTCTTTGTCGGCGTCAAGGATGGCTACAAGGCTCACCTCCGGCAGGTCGAGGCCCTCGCGCAGAAGGTTGATGCCGACGATCACGTCGTAGATGCCGAGACGCAGGTCGCGCAGGATCTCGACGCGCTCAAACGTCTGGATCTCGGAGTGGAGATAGTGCGTCTTAACGCCCATCTCGACGAGGTAGTCGGCGAGATCCTCGGCCATCTTCTTGGTCAGCGTCGTCACCAGCACACGCTCGCCGCGCTCTGCCCGGATGCGAATCTCGGCCAGGAGGTCGTCGACCTGGCCTTTGGTCGGACGCACTTCGACGGTTGGGTCAACGAGGCCGGTGGGGCGGATGATCTGCTCGACAACCTGCTCGCTCATCTCCTGCTCCCACGGGCCAGGCGTCGCGGAAACGTAGATCACCTGATTGATGTGCGAGAGGAACTCCTGGAAGCTGAGCGGCCTATTGTCCATAGCCGAAGGCAGGCGGAAGCCGAAGTCGACGAGCGTCTGTTTGCGACGGACATCGCCAAGGTACATGCCGCGGACCTGGGGGATCGTCTGATGGGACTCGTCGACGATCATTAGGAAGTCGTCCGGGAAGTAGTCGAGCAGAGTCCACGGCGTGCTGCCGGCGGCGCGGCGCGACAGGTGACGCGCGTAGTTCTCGATGCCGGAGCAGTAGCCTTGCTCGCGGAGGCACTCGATATCGTAGCGAGTGCGCTCCACGAGGCGCTGGGCCTCGAGCAGCTTGCCGCGCTCCTGGAAGATCGCATGGTGCTCGGCGAGCTCAGCCTCGATGTCGGCTATTGCGGCCTCGATCTTGTCGTCCGAGGTCACGAAGTGCTTGGCCGGGAAGATGTCGACCGACTGCATCTCGCTCAGCACCTCGCCGGTCAGCGGGTCAAGCTGCATGATGCGCTCGACCTCTTCGCCGAAGAAGTCGATGCGGACCGCCAGCTCTTCGTAGGCCGGGAGGATCGTGATGCTGTCGCCGCGAATGCGGAACCGGCCGCGGACGAGGTTCTGGTCGTTGCGCTCGTACTGCATATCGACGAGGCGCCGCAGCGCGCGGGCGCGGTTGGACTTCTCGCCGACGCAGAAGTTGAGCACGAAGTTGTAGTACTCGGACGGCTCGCCGAGACCGTAAATGCAGGATACCGAGGCCACGATGACGACGTCGCGGTGCTCGAAGAGGGCGCGCGTGGCGGCGTGGCGGAGCTTGTCGATCTCCTCGTTGATGTCGGCGTCCTTGGCTATGTAGGTGTCCGTACGCGGGATGTAGGCTTCCGGCTGATAGTAGTCGTAGTACGAGACGAAGTACTCGACGGCGTTTTCGGGGAAGAAGTCGCGGAACTCAGCGTAGAGCTGGGCGGCCAGCGTCTTGTTGGGCGAGATGACGAGCGTCGGCTTCTGGGCACGGGCAATGACGTTGGCCATCGTGAACGTCTTGCCGGAGCCCGTGACGCCGAGCAGCGTCTGGTGCTTGAAGCCCTGCCGCGTCCCGCGCTCAAGCGCATCGACGGCGGCGGGCTGGTCGCCGGTCAGGCCGAAGTCAGAGGCGATGATGAAGGGCTTGTCGGACGGGACTATGGTCACGCGAAGCCGTCCCGCTGCGATAAGCCACCCTCACCCACCCCAAGGAGCATCCCTTCGAGAGTGTATCCGCGGATCACCGGTGGCGAATCAGGCGAACCAAAGATGAAAATGTCGGGCCCATCCTCTCCGTTGATGCGCGAGGTGACGCGACAGAGCGACCAGACGGCGGTGCTTTCACCGGCCAGGCGCATGCGGGCATCCCTGAACGGTTTGACGCCGAGCCGCTGCACCAGCGGCGCCGGCAGAGTCGTGAAGTCAGCGCCCGTGTCGACCAGCGCATCGACGGTCTCCTCGCCATCCGGGCCGACGATCGTGATTGGGTGGAAAAACGTGCCCATGGCAGCTTCAATTGTAGCAGTGCTCCTGACAGGAGCCTGCCAGGAAATGACGCTCGGAAACGCGAAGAGCGGGGACTCAGCGTCCCCGCTCGTTCAGCGGTCTCATCCGCACCCCTAAGCCCTCCCCTTGGGCAGTCCAACAATAATTGGTTAACGATCGGTTAAGCAATGGGACCGGCTACCGAAATCCTTCAGACTTCGGAAATTCAAAGCACGAATTCCAGTTCGCAGGTGCTCAACGCGCGAATCAGACGTTGAACTTGGGCTGGCGCTTTTCCAGAAACGCCCGCACGGCCTCTTTGTGGGCCGGGCGCTTGTAGGAGCTGATGATCGCCCGGTCTTCGTCGGCGACGACGGCGTCGATGTCTTGCTCCACCATGTGCTGGTGGACCATGCCCTTGCCCAGCATCACCTGTTCCAGCGGGTTGCTTGCTATCTCGGAAGCCATGGCCAGCGCGGCGTCCATAAGCTGATCGCCGGGGACAACTCTGGCGACGAGGCCCATGCGCAAAGCTTCGCCGGCGTCGATTATGTGCGCCGTCAGGATCAGGTCGAGGGCGTTCTGCAGGCCGACGATCTGCGGCAGGTACGTGGTGCTGGCGACTTCCGGCGTGATGCCCATGCGGATGAAGCGCATCGAGAAGCGGGCCTGCTCGGACGCAATCCGGATGTCCATCGGCAGCGTGAGCGTCAGGCCGACGCCGATCGATGGGCCGTTGACGGCGGCGATCAGCGGCTTCGAGCGGCGAAGGAAGGCGGCGAGGTGCTCGTCGTAACGGCGGCCGTCCATTGCGCCGCGGCGGCCATCGGCGGCTTCGCGGGCGTCAATCGAGTTGTTGAACCCCTGGACGTCCGCACCGGCGCAGAAGCCCCGGCCGGCGCCGGTGACGATGATCGCGCCGATGCCGGGATCCTGGTTGCAGGCTTCGATGGAGTCCTGCATCTCGTCGTTCATGTCGTAGGTCCAGGCATTGAGCCGGTCGGGGCGGTTAAAGGTGACGATGCCGACGCGGTCTTTGCGGTCGAAGAGGATGTACTGGTAGGTCTTGGCGATGGCTATGGGGGCGCCTCCTTACGCGATTTGCGGGGAGATGATAGCACGGGGGCGAGGAGGAAGGGGAACGAGGGAGAGGGAAGGCCACGGTAGCCGTAGGGGCGCAGCATGCTGCGCCCCTACGGCTACGCCGGAACAACAAACCGACCGCCGGGAAGCACCCGCCGGGGCGGGGGCCAGGGGGCCTCGACGCTAGCGCATTCTAGCTTTGGCCTTGTCGACCATCTGGCCGACCTTACCTTTGGCCTGATCCATCTTGCCCTTGGCCTGCTGGCTCTTGTTGCCGGTGGCCCGACCCATCGTGTCGCGAGCCTTGCCCTTTGCTCGGTCGCCTTGTTGCGTATGCCCATGTTGTTCCTCCTGCTGTTCACCACTTGTTGCATCCAGCGTAGCGTCAACGAAGCGACGTACGTGTGACGAAAGTCCACGCGAAGGTGACAAACACCTAGCAGTGGCGCGTCAGTCCCAGAAGTCTTCGACGTGCGCGAGGTCCCAGACGAACTCGCGGAACTCCGCCGCCTGACCGTCGCGGATACGGACATGCAGGGCAGTCGGATTATCGAGCGTCTTGCCGTCGCGCTGGCCGTGGCCGGTGAAGAGCACGACGCCGTTGTTCTCGCTGGCGGTGATGTCTTCGATATCGAGATGAAAGGTACCGCCGGTAAGCGTCATCACGCTGGGCGACGAAGCGCAAAATGGCGTCGCCGCCGCGGTGCTCCCCGGCGAGCGCGCCTCGCGTGCCGGGGAGGTGCCACACGGCGTCCGCGGCGATGATCGACTGGGCGGTGGCGAAGTCACGATCGGCGAAGGCTTGGAACAGCCTGCGGATGAGCGCTGCGTTCGGGTGTTCGGCCAAGCTAGTCGCCCAGGCGAGCCCTGGCGAAGTGCGAGAGGGCGAGGCGCACCTTCTCCTCGATCGCTGCGCCCTCGGGGAACTCGGCGCGGGCGACGGCGTCGACGGCCTCGGACTGGGAGTAGCCGAGCGACATGAGCGCGGCGACGACTTCTTCCGACTCGACGCCGGGCGTAGCGATGGGGCCGGCGGCCTTCGTCATCTTGTCCCGCAACTCAACAACTAGGCGAGCGGCGAGCTTCTGGCCGACGCCCTGCGCCCGGGCCAACGCCGCGGCGTTGCCGGAAGCGATGGCGAACGAGAGCTCATCCGCGTCCATCAGCGAAAGGAGGGCGAGAGCGACCTTGGGGCCGACGCCGGAGACGCCGATCAGCGTCTGGAAAAGGCGCTGCTGGTGCGGCTCGAGGAAGCCGAACAGGGTCATGCCGTCCTCGCGGACGACGAGGTGGGTGTGCAGGGTAATGGTATCGCCCTGCCGGGCGCGCGTGATGACGGAGGCCGGGCCGAAGACCAGATAGCCGACGCCGTGGACATCGAGGACGATGTGGTCAAGGCCCCGGTCGGCAACAGCGCCGGTCAGGCGGGCGATCATCGGCCCTTCCTCCCCACCACGCCCCGGGAAGTAGGAAGGGGGAAGGGGGAGGAAGTCCCAGGCCCCTCTGTACGCGGGCGAGGGGAGACGATTGGAACCTCGACGAGCGCGGCTGAGCCGCGCTTGAGCGCGTGGCAAAGGGCGACGGCGAGGGCGTCGGCGGCGTCGGTGGGGGTTGGCGGTTCGGTGAGGCCTAGGAGGGCCTGCACCATGAGAGCGACCTGCTCCTTGGAGCCGCGGCCGTAAGACGTGACGAATTGCTTGACTTCGGTCGGCTTGTAGACGGTGACCGGAAGGCCCGCTTGCGCAGCGGCGAGTACGGCGACGGCACGCGCTTCCCCAACGGCGACGGCGGCGCGGGTGTAGCCGAGCAGGAAATCTTCGACGGCGACTTCTTGTGGGCGGTGTTCGCGGATTGTGTCGACTATGGCCTCGTGAATGCGGATTAGCTTCTCAGGGTGCGGAGCGCGCGGCGGAGGGGTGATCGCGCCGAAATGCAGACAGCGGTGCTTGGAACCGTCGGCAGAGATGACGCCGTAGCCGGTGCAGGTCAGGCCAGGGTCGATGCCGAGGATGGTGACAAAACCCGATCGCGTCACGGGTGAACGGGCCTACCCCGCCGCGTACTCCAGGAGCACGGACTCCGGGAAGTCGGCGTTGGAGTAGACCTTCTGCACGTCTTCCAGGTCTTCGATGATGTCCAGCAGGCGCAGGGCTGAACGGCCGCCCTTGTCGTCGAGGGGTGTCGTGATCTTGGGGATCATCGAGAGCTCGGCGGAGGTGACTTTGAGGCCGGCGTCGACGAGGGCGCGACGCACCTTGTCGAGCTCGGTCGGGCCCGTGATCACTTCGACGTAGTCGCCTTCGATGCGAACGTCATCTGCGCCGGCATCGATAGCGGCGAGTGCGAGCTCGTCCGGGTCTTTGCCGTCGGGCTCGACGTTGATGACGCCCTTCGACTCGAACTGCCAGGCGACGCTGCCCGCCTCGCCGAGGCTGCCGCCGTTGCGCGAGAGCATGTTGCGGACTTCGGAGACGGTGCGGTTGCGGTTGTCGGTGACGGTCTGGATGAGGATGGCGACGCCGTGCGGGCCGTAGCCTTCGAAGGTGATCTCCTGGAGGTTGGCCGCGTCGCCGGGGCCGCCGCGCTCGATGGCGCGCTTGATAGTGTCGGCGGGCATGTTGCCCTCCTTCGCCTTGTCGATGGCGAGGCGAAGCCGCGGGTTCATCGTCGGATCGGCGCCGCCCTCGCGGACGGCGACGGAGATCTCCCGCGATAGTCGAGTGAAGGCCTGGCCCCGTTTGACGTCGGAGGCGCCCTTCTGGCGCTTAATCTGGGACCAGTGAGAATGGCCGCCCATACGTTCGGATTGTACACGGGCGACGGCGTTAGGGGTCAAGCCGCGCCCTTGACCCGTGAACCGTGACCCTGGACCCTTGTCGCATGAGCCGCATGCTGACGTTTGACCTGGAGGGCGAGCGGTTCATGTACCGCGTGGCCGGCGTGGCGGTGATCGATGGGCGGGTGCTGCTGCGCCAGTTCGAGGGGGAGGACGACTTCTATGTGGTGCCCGGCGGACGCGTGGAGATGCGCGAGCCGGGCCGTCGAGGCGCTGGCCAGGGAGATGCGTGAGGAGCTGGGCTGCGAGGCCGTCGTTGGCCGGCTTTTGTGGGTGATCGACAACCATTTCACGCACCGGGGCGTGCCTCATCACGAGCTGGGGATGTACTTCGCGATCACGCTACCGGAGGACTGCCCGCAGGCGAGCGGAGGAGCCGTGGACGGGCGCCGAGGACGTTGGGCTGGCGGATGGCGAGACAGTGGAGCTGTACTTCCAGTGGAAGCCGGTGGATGAGCTGGCGTCGCTCGATCTGAAGCCGTCGTGTTTGAAGCAGATGTTGCGGAAGCTGCCGGAGCACGCGGAGTACGTTGTACACCGGGACTCCTGATGGCAGACGAGATCCGCACCGGCACTTCGCCCGAGGCCATGGTCCGCGCGATCGAGGACAACATCCTCGACTACTGGCGGTTGATGGCACGCTCGGACGTGATCTGGATGGAGGAGGCCGGTGACCGGATCACGGTGGGCACCGCCAGAAGCCGAGCGCCGTCCGGGACTCCGTGCTCGTGACGCGATTCTCCGAGGAGAACGCGGAGGCGCGGATCGAGGCGACGCTGGCGGGGCTCGGCTGGCCGGGCGCGGGGCTGATCTGGTGGCAGATGCCATCCTCGACGCCGGGGGACATGCCGGCACGGCTGCTCCGGCGCGGGTTCCAGCCCCGCAGCAACTTCCCGGGAATGGCGATCGACATCGAGCGGCTACGGCCGGAGGAGCCGCGAGACGGCGTCGAGATCGAGGTTGTGCGGGACAGCCAGCGCTTCGCAGCCTTCAGCGAGACGATGGCTGCTGGCTTCGAGACGCCGCCGGCGATCCAACGCGTGTTCGACGGGATGTACCTGGGTGTCGGGTTCGAGGAGCCGACGTTCTGCTCGTACCTGGTGTTGGACGGCAAACCGGCTGGGACGACGATCCTCACCATTGGCGGCGGCGTCGCCGGCATCTACGGAGTCTCCGTGCGGGAGGAGGCTCGGCGTAGGGGCGTAGCGAGCGCGCTGACGACGCGGGCGCTGCTGGATGCGCGCGAGATGGGGTACCGTATCGGAACGCTGAGAGCCTCCGACATGGGGCAGCCGGTGTACGAGCGGCTCGGCTTCGAGACGTTCTGCATGATCCCGCGGTTCGAGCTGGAAAGTGGTTAGTGAACAGTGGTTGGGACTTCGGCAGGCTCAGTCTTCGGCGCTTCGCGGGTCCTTCGACAGGCTCAGGATGAGCGGGCGATTACGCCAGGTCTTTGAGGTGATCGGGCACCGGGATGCCAGGCGGGATGAGGACGGCGTTGTCGATGAGGCGCGTAGGGCCGACTTTCGCCGCGAGCAGGAGCAGCGCGGGGCGGTAGATGACGCCAGGAAGCTCTTCGAGGGTGGTCTCGTCTGAGGTGCTGACGTATTCAAGGGCGACGGCGGGCTCTGCGCCGATCATCGACTGGACTTTGTACTTGAGCGCAGCCGAGTCCACGTCGCCGGCGCGGACGCGGTCTTCGGCGTAGCGCAGCGCCCGGGAGAGGACGAGCGCGGCGCTGCGGTCTTCCGACGAGAGGTAGACGTTGCGGCTGGACATGGCCAGGCCGTCTGGCTCACGGACGGTCGGCAGGCCGATGACGTCAACGGGCAGGGCGAGGTCGGCGGTCATGCGGTGGATGACGCGAAGCTGCTGAGCGTCTTTCTGTCCGAAGAAGGCGCTGTCCGGCCGGACGATGCGAAAGAGCCGCGCGACGATCGTTGTGACACCGCGAAAGTGGCCGGGCCGGCGCTCGCCTTCCAGGCGCTCAACGACGGGACCGCTTACCTCGACCCACTCATTGAAGCCGGACGGGTACATCTCTCCGACGGTGGGAGTGAAGACGGAGTCGACGTTCTCCTTCGTTAGCAGTTCAAGATCGCGGGCTTCGTTACGCGGGTAGCGTTCGAAGTCCTCGTTGGGGCCGAACTGCGTGGGGTTCACGAAGATCGAGACGATAGTGTTGTCGCAGTCGCGCTTGCTGCGGCGGACGAGCGAGAGGTGGCCTTCGTGCAGGTACCCCATCGTCGGTACGAGACCGACGGTTCCGCTGATGGCGTCACGCCAGGCGGTCATCTCGGTGACGGTGGTGATCGTCTTCACGCGGAAGCTCTCGATGCGTCGATCGCGTGCTGGAGGAACGCAGCCAACCGCTGCCTGGTCGCGACGGGATCGAGTTCGATGCCGAGGTCGCGTGTGCCTTCGAGCCAAAACTCGTAGTAGAGGTACGCCGCCACGGCTCGGAGCAGGTCGAAGAACCAGAGGTCCGAAAGCGCGCGGTCGAGGCGGCGCTCGTACGCGGCCAGGAACTGGTCCGCCACCTCTTCGTCGTGGTCGAAGGTGAGGGCGCCGCGGCACTCGGAGACATCGTTTCGGGGGTCGCCGAGCCGCGCGTGCGTCCAGTCGATTATGCCGGTGAGGCGGTCGCGGTTCCAGATCGTGTTTCCGGCCCAGTAGTCGTTGTGGATCAGCGTCGCAGGCATCGGTTCGATCCGATCGCAGTGCGCGCGGAGCACCTCGACGACGTCCGCTGCGAGCGAATCGTCGCGCGTGTCCGCTGCGATGTCGTCGATGCGACCGCGAATGTCCGACGGCTTCAGTATCGACAGGTCTGCGGTGTCCAGCGTGATCGCGTGTACGGAATGCAACGCTGCGGCCAGCGCTTCAGTCCACGGTGCGGTCTCCGCGGGCGCGACGTTTGTCTTGCCGGGAAGGAACGTCATCACAATCGCGGGTACGCCAAAATGCTTGCCCGCGGCGTCCAGGTAGGTCGCCCGCGGAGCGGAGATGCCGACGCGCTCCAGCAAGCACAAGACTTCGAATTCGTACTCAAGGCCGCGTGGTTCGGCGGCGGCATCGTGGTCCCGGAGGCGGCGCAAAGACACCTTCCTGCGAGTGCCGTCCGCGCGCTCGATGTTGAGCGCGTGCATGTGAGCACCGATGCCCCCCCCGAAGACGGCGGACGCCGACGAGCCGGCCGCCGGGAGCGATCTGCCTAACGATGGCGTCGAGCGCCGCGCGGTTCGACTTAGCGGCGGGCGCGCGACGGCTCAGCGGGCGCTCCGCTCAGGCCACTTCCGACGAGGCGCGCTCGGGCTCTTCCACCGCCGGTTGCTTGACGAAGGACTCCTTCTCGGTGGGGAAGGCGCCGGACTTTACCTCGCCCGCGTAGGTCTTGATGGCGTCCACCACGATGGGGGCCAGGTTGGCGTACTGCTTGGCGTGCTTCGGGACGAAATCGGAGAAGAGGCCTAGGAGGTCGTGCCAGACCTGCACCTGGCCGTCGGTCTCGGGGCCGGCGCCGATGCCAATCGTCGGGATATCCAGCTTCTCGGTGATGATGCGGGCGACGTGGACGGGTACGGTCTCGAGGACGATGGCGTACGCACCCGCTTCCTGGAGGGCCATCGCGTCGTTCAGCAGGCGGACGGCGGCGGCGGGCGTCTTGCCCTGCACCTTGTAGCCGCCGAGCTGATTGATCGACTGCGGGGTCAGGCCGAGGTGGCCCATCACCGGGATGCCGGCCTCGACAAGCGGGCGCACAGTCTCGGCGACGCGGGCGCCGCCCTCCAGCTTGACGGACTGCGCGCCGCCCTCCTTGAGCATGCGGCCGGCGTTGTGCAAGGCGTCAGCGGGACCGGCCTGGTAGCTCATGAACGGCATGTCGGCGACGACGTGCGTCTTGCGGGTCGCACGGACGACGGGCTTCACGTGGTGCAGCATCTCGTCCATGGTCACGGGGATCGTGGAGTCGTAGCCGAGGACAACGTTGCCGAGGCTGTCGCCGACGAGGATGAGCGGGAGGCCGGCCTCTTCGACAAGCCGCGCCGAAGGGTAATCGTAGGCGGTGATCATGACGATCTTCTCGCCGCGAGCCTTCATCGCCCGAAGGTCGGTGATCGATGTTCGCTTGTCCATTTCGCCTCCTTGGTCGGGGTCCGAGGATCCCCGCCGGGGCCGGTCTTCAGGCCGACCCCCGAAGAAATGATTACCAGGTCAGTTGCAGCTGTGCCCTCATTGTTGATTCGAACTGCTCGAACGACATCGCCTTGCGGGCGGCGACGATCAGATTGGTGGTTTGGCCTACCGGGTAGCGAAGCTTGTCACCGACCTCGATGGCTTCGAGGATCACGTTGGCGACGTCTTCCGGCTGAGTCGGAGTGCCGCCGGGATCCAGGCGCTCACCGACTTTCTCCCATTCGGTAACCAACTCAGCGTACGGCGACTCTTTGCCGGCGGCCGCGCCGACGAGGCGGCGGTTGGCGCCAAACGGAGTCTCGACGGGGCCGGGCTCGATCAGGTGAGTGCGTACGCCGAAGTGGACCAGCTCGAAGTGGATGGCTTCGCTGAGGGCCTCGAGTGCCCATTTGGAGGCAGCGTAAAGCCCGTTGAGGGGCGCTCCGGTGACGCCTGCGATGGAGGAGACGTTGATGATGACGCCCTCACCGCGATTGCGCATTTGCGGAACGATGGCGGTGATCATACGGAAGGGGCCGTAGACGTTAGTCTCGAACTGGTCCTTGATGTCGTCCACGGTCATCTCTTCCACCGGGCCCCAGACCTCGAAGCCCGCGTTGTTGACCAGGATGTCGACGTGACCGGCCTCGGCGACCGCGGCCTTGACGGAGGCGTCGTCTCGCACGTCGAGCTGGAGGATTTTCAGGTCCCAACCGTTGGACTTGGCGTCGTCTTCCAGGCCCTCGGCCTTGGCGGGGCTGCGCACGGTGGCGAGAACGCGGTACCCCTTGCCGGCAAGCAGCGTCGCAAGCGAGTGGCCGATGCCGCCGGCGGAGCAGCCGGTGATGAGTGCGGTCTTCTTTGCCAATTCGGGCCTCCTTCATTAATGGGGCGCCGGCGCGGCGTGCGCCAGCATCTAGGATTGCAGTCTACACCGCAGCCGGTGCGGGCATCCCTTCCGATACGCGGGTGATGCGGTTCTGGATGTCGACGTAGACGAGGCGCGGCTTGTGAGCGGCGACCTCGGTCTCGGGGACGTCGCGGTAGGCGACGATAATGACGATATCGCCTGTGTTGACGAGACAGGCGGCAGCGCCGTTCAAGACGACTTCACCGCTGCCTGGCGTGCCTTCGATGGCGTACGTGACGAGGCGCGAGCCGTTGTTCACATCGACGACGTGCACTTGCTCGTACGTGATGATGTCGGCGGCTCGCATGAGCTCGGGATCGAGCGTGACTGAACCTTCGTAGTTCACGTCAGCGCCGGTGACGATGGCGCGATGGATCTTCGATTTGAGCATTATTCGCATCGATTGCCCCTCCCCCGATCGCCCGCATGAAAAAACCCTTTCGCTTGACCGAAAGGGCACGTGCTGCGGAAGCTTGTCCGCCTGTATGCACCGTCTCGGTCCGTCTTCGCGGATCCAAGCGGGATCGCGTATTCTGTGTGACTCGCCCTCCGTTGCCGGTTGGGCGGCAGGATTAGTGTAGCAAGTGGATGGGGGTTGTCAACGTGGGGACATTCGCGTCTGTAGTCTGCCGGGGGCGCAACATGCTGCGCCCCGGCAGGCTCCGTCACGCTACTTATTGCCGAAGCGGTCGAGTTCGCGGCGAAGATCGAGCGGCTGGACGGGGGCGCGGCGTTCGTGCTCGCCCCACTGGTCGCGCGGGACCATCCACATGATCTCGAACTCGATACCGTCGGGGTCGCGGCCGTAGAGGGACTTCGTGGCACCGTGGTCGCTCATGCCGGTCAGCGCGTCGAACTCCGAGAGGACGGCCGCGGCCCGGGCCAGGTCTTCAATCGTCGGCACCTCCCAGGCGAGGTGGTAGAGGCCGACGGCGCGTCCCGCGGGTTGCTCGGCGTTGGCGCCAACCTGCATCAGGCCGAGGTCGTGGTGGTTGGCGGAGCCTGCCGCGCGCAGGAACGCCATCATCCCACCTTCCCGGGCGATCTCTTCGAAGCCGAACGCCCGGTTGTAGAAGTCCACCGAGCGTTCGAGCTCACGCACGTAAAGGACGGCGTGGTTGAGTCGCGCGACGTTGATGGCGGCAGCCTGGGCTTGTCCCGTGGGTTGCATGGTGTGTCCTCCTGAGACTGTGCTTACCTTTCGTAAGTATAGCACCTGGACACAAGGGAAAGGGGGCCCGAAGGCCCCCGACTAGCGAGACGCGAGGTTTGTGCCGCCTAAAAGCGGCCGGGCGGGCTATCGAAGCCGCGGAACTCGTCGCGGCGGATGTCCCAGCGCGGGGTCTGGAGAACGCTGCGTGCGATTGCCTGGGCAGGCGTGGTGTCCTGGATCTTGTCTACGTGGACGACGATGCGGGTCTTCGGCTGTTCCTTGCCCCTTTTGAAGAGTGTCATTTCGTTTCCCCCATTTCGGAGTAGTCTCGTTTGGTTGCGTTGGAGACATTGTCATCCCCGGGGGTGAATGGGAGGGTGACAACTGAGGCCCGCGGAGTAAAGGGACGGTGAATTGTTTAGGAGCGGTTAAGGCAATGTGTGGTGGTTCCGCTCGTCCTTCGATGAGCCGCAGGATGAGCGGCGGGTACGTTGTTTGCTTCAGCCTCATGCCC
>DAINDD010000012.1:0-4607 GCA_036732045.1 Chloroflexota bacterium | reverse complement strand
AGACTAGCGCGTGCCAAGTAACCGTAAGGAGGGCCCCCGAAAATGCGAGAAGCCGTGCTCGTCGATATGATGCGAACGCCGTTTGGCCGGGCCGGCCAGCGCGGCGTATTTCGCGACATCTCCCACGTAGACCTGGTCGTCCCCTTGATGAAGAAGGTGCTGGACCGCAACAAGGTCCCCGGCGAAGAGGTCGACGAAGTGCTATGGGGCTCCGTCGGCATTGCGGGCATGCTCACTCGCTCCCGCCACTACGTGTTCGAGGCGGGGCTGCCCTACACGATCTCAGCGACGGACATGAACAAGCAGTGCGGCTCCTCGCTCCAGGCGAGCACGCAGGGCGCCTTCGCGGTGATGGCCGGGATGTCGGACATCGTGCTGGCGGGTGGCGTCGAGACGATGGACCGGGTGAACCCGATCCCGCCCGGCGACGACCGCAATCTGCAGCAGATCCAGACGACGGAGGTTATGTCGCGCGAGTTCCTGCAGCCGTGGCCGGACCCGGCGAAAGCGCCGAAGTGGACGAAGCGCTGGTACCAGGTAACGGAGCCCTGGATCATGGACATGGGCCAGACGGCGGAGAAGCTGGCCAAGGAGCGGGGCATCACCCGCCAGGACGCCGACGCCTTTTCGTTCGACAGCCACAAGAAGGCAGTCCGCGCGCAGAAGGAGGGGCTGCTGGCCGATGAGATCGAGCCGATCACCATCGAGTATTCCGACGGGTCGAGCGTGAAGATCGAGAAAGACCAGAACCCGCGCGAGGACACGACGCTGGAGAAGCTGGCGACGCTTAAGCCGGCTTACACGGCGGACGGCCAGGTCACGGCGGGAAACGCCAGCCCTCGAACGGACGGCGCAACGATCTGCCTGATCATGGACAAGGAGACGGCCAAGCAGAAGGGTCTGCGGCCCCTGGCGACGTTCCGGCACGCGGCGAGCGTTGGCGTCGACCCGACGATCATGGGCATCGGGCCGGTGCCGGCGACGCAGAAGCTGCTCAAGCGCTCTGGCATGAGCATTGGCGACTTCGACCTGATCGAGATCAACGAGGCGTTCGCCTGCCAGGTGCTGGCCTGCGGCAAGGAGCTGGGCTGGGACTGGCACAAGGTGAACCCCAACGGCGGCGCAATCGCCCTCGGCCACCCGCTCGGCGCCAGCGGCACGAGGCTGATCGGCACGATCGCGTATGAGATGCAGCGCCGGGACGCCGAGTGGGGCCTGGTCACACTCTGTATGGGTGCGGGCATGGGCATGTCGCTGGCGCTCCAGCGCGAACACTACGACTGGTAGACGCCGAGCCGCGCAGATTAATCGGAGATGAGTCTGTAGCCGCGGCGGGGCACTGTCTCGATCAGGTCGCGGCCGTCGAAAGAACCCGCAGCACATAGCCCACAAACGCGCGGTCAGGCGTTATCAATAGTATGCTGGCCATGGCAGAACCAGATTTTCGAGGATATTTTCTACTAGCCACGCAACGGAGCAGAGTGTTGAAGATAGGTCGGCTACGGATCGTCTGGATATTCCTGGTGCTTCTGGCGGCCTTCGTCATCTTTGTTCAGTGCATCGCGGACGTCGGAGGCGCAGCGATCCCGCATCCGACGCCGACGCCCGCAGCAACCGCGCGGACCGGCTAGCCGCCGGCTTTCGTCAGCTCGAACGTCTGGTCGCCGTTGTAGTACTTGACCAGCGTGTGAGCCGCGTCCGTGGTGTACCAGGCCTTCTGCGTCGAACCGCCGGAGTCGATCTCCAGCCGCCACGTATCGTAGGCGCCCGCCGGCACCGTTACTTGCTCCTGAGCTTTCACATTTAGCGTCACGCCGATCTTCTGCGTCCGGTCCAGCGTGCACGAGAGGATGTCGGCGTAGTCCGTCGCGAAGCCCTGGCTGAAGTCGATCGTCCGCCAGAGAAAGAGGTCGGACCAGCTGTCGTAGGCGATGGCAGATACATCGAGCGTGTCGTTGCGCTCGCCGTCCTGGCCAACCCGGTGAGTAGCGACCTGGCCGGCGCTGTAATGCCCCTCACAGGTGAGGTTGCCGTTGGGGCCATTGAGCGTGTAGTTCGTGGTGACCGGCTGCAGACCAGTTGTGTCGACGATGACCACGGAGTCGTTCACGTAACCCGCGTCCGGGTAATCGTAGTGCTGTGTGAGCCGAAGATTCGCCCCGTTCTTCTCTATTTTCAGTTGCGCCGCGCCGACCTCCTTGCCGTTGCCATCGAGCACGCGGTAGCTGTCCGTCTCCGGCGCGGTCCAGGGGATCTTCGCGATGATGTCGCGGGAGGTGATGTGCTCTTGCTGGGCACAGCCCCCGGCGAGCAGCAGCAGAGCGGGAAGCAGGAATAGGAGTCGGGAACGCATTAGCCGCAGATTGACGCAGATTGAGCGCAGATTTCGCCTGGAACCGAAGCGCATCAGGCGCCGACCGCCAGGACTTCGCGGGTGCGGGCGAGCGCTTCGTCGATGTCCGAGCGCTCGATGCCATAGTGGGTAACCCAGCGGATGCGGCCGCCTTCGTCGAAGCAGAGAACGCCGGCCGCGTCCAGCTTCGGCTGCAGGCGCGCCGTGTCCCAACCGTCGACGGTGAAGTAGAGAAGGTTGGTCTCGGGCGCCGGCGAAAGGCGCACGCCAGGCATCTCGGAGAGCCCTTCGGCTGCGCGCTGCGCGTTGTCGTGGTCATCGGCAAGACGATCGACCATGTGCTGGAGCGCGTACAGGCCGGCCGCAGCGATGATGCCGGCCTGGCGCATGCCGCCGCCCAGCACTTTGCGGTAACGTCGCGCCTCCCGGATGAAGTCGCGGCTGCCACAGAGCAACGAGCCGACAGGACAACCGAGCCCCTTCGATAGGCTGAAGCAGACCGAGTCAGCGCAGGCGGCGAGATTCGACGCGGGAACGCCCAGCTTGACGGCGGCGTTGAAGATGCGCGCGCCGTCCATGTGCACGGGAAGTCCGTACTTGGTCGCGAGATCACGGACCCCGGCGAGGTCTTCTTCGTTGAGGACGGTGCCGCCGGCGCGGTTGTGCGTGTTCTCGACGCAGATCAGGCCGGTGCGGGGGAAGTGTTCGTTGTCGGGCCGGATCGTCGCGCGCACTTCGTTCAGGTCGAGACGGCCCTTGCCGTCGCTGCGGACGCCGCGCAGGCCGAGACCGCCGACAAGCCAGGCGCCACCGCCTTCGAAGCTGAGGATGTGGGAAGCTTCGCCGACGATTACCTCGCGGCCCCGGGGACAGTGAGTCAGCTGGGCGACAAGGTTACTCTGGGTGCCGCTGGAGGTGAGGAGCGCAGCCTCCTTACCCAACGCTTCGGCCGCCATCTCCTGCAGACGGTTGACGGTTGGGTCCTCGCCGAAAACATCGTCACCGAGATCGGCACCAGCAATCGCCTTGCGCATCTCGGGCGAAGGCAGGGTCACTGTGTCGGAGCGGAGGTCGATCGGTTTCATGCGCCGGTCCCGGTGCGGCCGTAGTCGTCGTCGAGGCGGACGACGTCGTCGAGGTCAGGCGTGGAGACTTCGAAGAGACGGGCGTCCTCCAGCGCTTCCATTCGATGGATGGCGCCCGGCGGCAGGACGATCGTCGTGCCGGGCTCGGCGATTACCTCGCGGTGCTCGCCGGGCCGCGTCCGGCTGCCGAGCGTATAGCGCACGCGACCGGACTCGATGTACTGCACTTCGTGCTTGCGTTCGTGGTACTGCAGGCTCAGGCGATGGCCCTTGCGGATGATGAGCAACTTGGCCGCGTAGCGGTCCGTGTGCGCAAGCCAGTGCTCCTCGCCCCAGGGCTTCGGGACAATTTGCACGCCGCCGGGCGGGACGACCGTGGCTTCGGCGGGCACGTTGGCAGTGGAAATGGGGTCAGCAGACACGAGTGCATTGTACGGGGCCACGAGAACCTGGAACCAGAGAGCCTGGAACCCCCGAGAGCGTCCCGTCAGTTCTGGGTTCTTGGTTCTCGGTTCTAACGCGCTGCACATCCCGTGGGTGGCTGATTGCCCCGCTCGACATTGCGCTTTCCGTGCGGTTCTACGCCAGCGGACGCTGCCAGAGCGTCTGGTAGCCGTCGCCGCCGCGGATCGCCGAGAGGATCTCGGACTTCTCCTCTTCGGCAAGCGCACCGATGGCGTCGCGCACGTAGGGAGCCATCTTGTCGCCGCCGAGACCGACGAGGCGCGCCTCGATCCGGTCGGCGAGACCGGAGCTGCGGAAGGTGTCGATGTGGCGGGGCCAGGTGAAGGACATGATCTTGTCCGGCAGAGAGAACCGCGGGCGCAGCTTCTTGAGGGCTTTGAAGCGCTCTTCGACAGAACCGGCCTTCGGGACGACGGCGATCAGCGGGCCTTCGGTGTCCGTGGTGCGGGCGTCGATCAGGAGGCGCTTGTCGACGATGGCGAACCGTACGACGAGGACGTCTGCGCTTTCGATGACACGGACGACTTCGTCCATGTCGAGACCGTAGTCTTCCATATGCGAATTGTATGCGTGACGGGAGGAAGGGGGAAGAGGGAAGGGAAGGAAGTAGGAGTTAGGAAGTGGGAAGGTAGGAGGAAGACGAGGGCAACCCTGATCTCGTTCAGATAGATCCCGGACACCTGCGTTTAACAGTGTATGAGAGT
>DAINDD010000011.1:0-49958 GCA_036732045.1 Chloroflexota bacterium | reverse complement strand
GAAAGGAGCTGCGCTTAAGCAGGCAAGGTGTACGGGATGTACTGAACGAGTACAAGCGCTTGCGCGCCGAACGTGAATTTGACAAGACTGTGCCATGAGCAAGGCGCAGCAGACAGTCCTCGAGGCCGCCGGCCGCGAGGTCGTGATTACCAGCCCCGGCAAGCTGTTCTTCCCGAAGGCGGGCCACACGAAGCTGGACCTGGCGAGATACTACGCGGCGGTCGCCGAGGGCGCGCTACGAGGGATCGCCGCGCGGCCGATCGTACTCAAGCGCTACGTGGACGGCGCGGAGCATGAGCCTTTCTTCCAGAAGCGGGCCCCCGAGCAGCGTCCCGAGTGGGTCGAGACAGTGGAGCTGCGGTTTCCGTCGGGCCGCACGGCGCGAGAGATCGTCGTGCGCGACGCGGCGCAGCTGCTGTGGATCGTGAACCTCGGGTGCATCGACCTGAACCCGCACCCCGTGCGTGCGGACGATCTCGAGCATCCCGATGAGCTGCGCGTCGATCTCGATCCCGGCCCCGGCGTGAGCTGGGACGGCGTGCGGCGTGTGGCCCTCATCGTACGGGACGTGCTTGACGAACACGGCCTGCGCGGCTGGCCCAAGACGTCGGGATCCCGCGGCATGCACGTCAACGTGCGCATTACGCGCCGCTGGAGCTTCGACCAGGTACGGCGCGCGGCGCTGGCCCTGGCGCGAGAAGTGGAGCGGCGCGCCCCCGAGCAGGCGACCAGCAAATGGTGGAAGGAGGAACGCCACGGCGTCTTCCTCGACTACAACCAGAACGCCAAGGACCGCACGGTTGCGTCGGCCTGGTCGGTACGGCCCACGCCCGACGCGCGGGTGTCGATGCCGCTGGAATGGGACGAGGTCGCGGGCTGCGATCCCGCGGCCTTCACGTTGGTCACCGCACCAGCGCGCTTCGCCGATCGCGGCGATGCTTCGGCGGGGATCGACGCCGCCGCGGGATCGCTCGACAAGCTGCTCGCTCTGTCGGCGGCACAAGAAGCAGCGGGCCTCGGTGACGCGCCGTGGCCGCCGATGTACAAGAAGCAGGGCGACGAGCCGCCGCGCGTGGCGCCGTCACGGCGGAAGGGCGCGAGTTCTGCGAAAACGGGTAGCGGACGGCGGCAGCCGCTGATCACGGTTGCGAAGGCGGAGCACAAGGACGACGCGCTGGCCGGCCTCGAACGCTGGAAGGCGCGTCATCCGGAAGCAGCGGCGCTGCTGCAGGTAGACGACATCCTCGTCGATTCGATGCGCGGCCGCTCGAGCACGTGGACGCGCATCCGCCTGAACCTGCGCCACGTCCCGGAGGGCGAGCGTCCCGCGGAGGAGCCGCCCGATCCCGACTACGACCCCTGGGGCGGCTCGGCGCCCGGGCGGCGGACAGAACGTGCGCCGAAGACGCGCTCCAACTCGTAGGCCGGCGTGACCTCCAACTGATCGTAGCGGCAGTCTTGTGGCCGCTTATCGGGACGCCAGCGGACGAACTGTGCAGCGTGCCGGAAACGAGTCCCCTGCATGTGGTCGTACGCGACCTCGCAGACGCGCTCGGGCTTGAGCGGCTCCCAGCTCAGGTCCTTGCCGCGATTCCACCGGCTGGTCGCACCGGGGAGCCGCTGCCCCGTCGCGTTCGCCTCTTTCTCCGCTTCGGCCCAGTCGCGCCACGGATGGCCTTCGAGCGCTTTCTCGCGCAGCGGCTCGAGCTCTTCGACGAGTTGCTTTCTCACGATGTTGGTGAACGCCGCGGTGACACCGACGTGGTGGAGTGTGCCTTCGTCGTCATAGAGGCCGAGCAGCAAGGAGCCGACCATTGTGCCTACGCCGTTCTTGTGCCAGCGGAAGCCCGCGGCCACACAATCGGCCGTGCGCGTGTGCTTGACCTTGATCATGCTGCGCTCGCCGGGGCGGTAGGGCGCATCCAGGCGCTTGGCCATGACGCCGTCCAGTCCGGCGCCCTCGAAACGACGGAACCAGTCCTCGGCGAGGCCACGATCGCGCGTGGTTGGTGAGAGGTGCACCGGCCGCGCGGGCGCGGCTAGCGCCTGCTCGAGCCGTTCGCGCCGCACCTCAAGCGGGACCTCGCGCAGGTCCTCGTCGCCCAGCGCGAGCAGGTCCCAGGCTACGAAGAAGCCGGAGACTGCGCAGCCAGGAGCTTTACTCGCGACGCGGCCGGATGGATGCGCAAGAGCAAGGCCTCGAAGTCGAGGCCGCCGGGGCCCACGATGACGATCTCGCCGTCGACAACACAGCGCTCGGGCAGCGCCGCCGCGAGCGGAGCGACAAGCTCCGGGAAGTACCGGTTCATCGGCTTGCCGTCCCGGCTCTGCAGGACGATCTCATCGCCATCGCGAAATACCAGCGTTCGAAAGCCGTCCCACTTGGGCTCGAACTGCCAGCCGTCGCCGCGGGGCAAGGCGTCCGCGGCCCTGGACAGCATGGGCTCGAGCGGCGGAGCGAACGGCAGACGCACGTGCCAATCCTAGGTGGTTGCGGCGTATCGCGGTAGCAAGACGGCGCCTGGCCCACGTTAGCCCGATCGAGCGACGAGATTATGGGTCGCAGATCCCACGGGAGGCCGCTCCGCGAGCGGCCTTTGAGCCCTCGGCTCTCAGCATGAAGCGCTTGCCGAGGCCGCCGTCGTGCCAAACGGCGCCGGAACAGAGGTGGCGCCATCGGCCGCATCCTCCGTCTTCTTGCCGAAGTGAAGGATTGCCGACGGGGCTACTCTCCGAGGGCCTTGTCGAGGTTGAACGCGGAGCTGATGAGGGCCATGTGCGTAAACGCCTGTGGGAAGTTTCCCAGCGCTTGACCGCTTGCTCCTAGTTCCTCGGCGTAGAGTCCCAGGTGGTTAGCGTATCCAAGCATCTTCTCGAAAATGAGGCGTGCTTCATCGACTCTGCCCGCGCGTGTCAGCGCCTCCACCAGCCAGAACGTGCACATGTTGAACGTGCCTTCCTCTCCCGGGAGACCGTCGAGCGCGCCGTCGCCCACCTGATACCGGGAGACGAGGCTATCCGTGACAAGGGTGCGCATAGTCGCATCCAACGTGGACTCCATTCGGGGATCAGTCGGCGAGATGAAGAATGTCAACGGCATCAGCAGATTGCTCGCGTCCAGGGAGTCCGATCCGTAGTACTGGACGAAGCTCTGACTCTTCTCGCTCCATCCTCGTTCCATGATCTGCTCATAGATCGCATCGCGCGTTTCAAGCCAACGGGTGCGCGGCGCCGGGAAGCTTCGTTTGTCGGCAAGCCGCAAGCCACGGTCCAGCGCGATCCAGCACATCATCTTTGAAAACACCATGTGCTGGCGCCCGCCGCGGACCTCCCAGATGCCCTCGTCCTTCTCCTGCCAGTGGTCCACCACGTAGTCGATCAAGCCCCGCAGATGTTGCCAGGTGTCGTACGCGATTGGCTTGCCGTACTTATTTGCCAGGTACGCCGAGTCCATCAGCTCGCCGTAGATGTCGAGTTGGAGCTGACTGGCCGCCTGGTTGCCGATTCGTACCGGAGCTGACCCTCTGTATCCTTCCAAATGCGGCAGATCGATCTCGGGTAGATCATGCTCGCCGTTGATGCCGTACATGATTTGCAGCGAGCCATCCGGGTTCGTCTCGTGGGTGCGCTCCTCGACCCAGTGCATGAACTGTTCGGCTTCACGCGTCAGCCCAAGCCGCACGAATCCGTAAACTGTGAAAGCGGCGTCCCTGATCCACGTGTAGCGGTAGTCCCAGTTGCGCACGCCACCAATCTCTTCGGGCAGGCTAGTCGTCGGCGCGGCTACTATTGCGCCGGTGGGGGCGAAGGTGAGCAGCTTCAACGTAAGAGCCGAGCGCTCCACCATCTCCCGCCAGCGGCCTCGGTACTTGATACCGGCTGCCCATTGGCGCCAGAAGTTAACCGTGTCGTGGAACGCTGCGTTGCCGTCGTAACCTGACTCGATCAATGGTGCGGCGCTTCCAGGCTCGTTCTGACGGAGAAGGAACCACACAGCGTCGCCCGTATGGAGGATGAACTCCGCTTCGACACCGGCACCTGTCCCACGAAGCTCTACGGGCGAAGACAGACCCAGGCGCATGCCATCCGACTCGAAGGTGGCGCCCCTCTCGTCTAGCTTCAGTTCGTGCTGAGCACGGGCGTAATCGAAGGCCGGAAAACACTCGAGCTTAAAGGAAAGCGTTCCGCGGACTACCTTCACCTGCCGAACAATGTCGTGGTTGTCCTTGTGGAGCCCGAGCTCTTCTGGAATCGGCATGAAGTCCACGCACTCACCCACGCCGTCCTGGCAAAGGAAGCGCGTCACGAGGACGTTCGTATCCGGCAGGTACATCTGCTTGGCGACTCCTGGCGACTGCGGCGCGATTCGGAAGTAGCCGCCTTTCTTCCCATCGAGAATCGCGGCGAACACGCTGGGAGAATCGAAGTGGGGAAGGCAACACCAATCGATCGAGCCGTCCGTGCTCACCAGGGCGACGCTGTGAAGATCGCCGATCACCCCGTGATCCTCGATCGGCGCGTAGCCCCCATGGACGAGCCTGCCGGGATGAAGCTCGCCGCCCCTGGGTTTCTTGTTCACGATCCTCTAGCCTCGAAGCCTGGATACAGGGTCATTCCTCCGTCAACGAATAGAGTAATCCCGTGTACGTAGTCGGACTCGTCAGAAGCCAACCAGGCCGCGGCTCTACCGACGTCTTCCGGTGTTCCGATCCGGTTGTAAGGTATCAGTCGCAATAGGTTCTCTAGGGCCTGCGGCGTATCCCAGGCCTCCTTGTTGATCGCCGTCTTGATGGCTCCCGGCGCGATCGAGTTCACGCGAATTCGATAGGGCGCGACCTCTTGTGCAATGCTCTTCGTCATCATCATGACGCCGCCCTTGGACGCCGCGTAGTTCACATGCCCGCCCCAGGGGATTACCTCGTGGACGGAGCTCATTGAGATAATCTTCCCGGCCGCCGCCGAGATATCCTTCACGACGCCACGCCGTTTGAACTCGCGCACCGCCTCCCGCGCGCAGAGGAATTGGCCGGTCAAGTTTACGTCCAGGACAAGACGCCAGTCGTCGAGCGTCATCTCGTCAAACGGAGCGTCCTTCTGCAGGCCGGCATTATTGACGAGAATGTCGATCGTGCCGAACTCGTCAAACATCGTCTTGAACATGGCCTGGACTTCGTCTTCGTGGCTCACCTCGGCTCCGTGAGCCACCGCCCGGCGACCATAGGACTCAATCTCAGAGACCACCTCTTGCGCTTCGCTCGGGTGCGAACGGTAGTTCACCAGGACATCGGCGCCGGCGGCAGCGAGCGCGATAGCGACTGCCTTTCCGATGCCTGAGCTGGCTCCGGTTACGAGCGCCTTCTGACCGGCGAGTACCTGGTGAATCTCGCAGTTGGGCAGCTCCGGTTCTGGCAATGACTGTCTCAAAGGCTGGTCTCCTTCACCCGTCGTGATCGTATTTGAGCGAATATCGCAGAAAGAGGTGGTTGTCTCCTCGCCTTACTGACGCCAGCTCCGCCCAACGTGGGTCGTCAGGGGCGAAGCGATGGCCAGAAGCCAAACCGGGCCGCTTCGATGAGTCATCGCGGCCGGCGACTTGAGGAGCAACTGTCAGGAATAACTCATCCAGGGCGCGCTCGGCGAGAAATAAGCTTGTCAGTTGGGGTCCGGTCTCTAGCAGAACCAAACGCGCCATTCCCATTTGCTGCAACGCGCGAAGGATGTCGTTCGCCGGGATAGTGCCGGTTTCGGCAACTATGGAACGGCCCACGTGCTGTAAGCGCGGTCCCATCGTCGCCGCGCCCTGTGCCGTTGTCAGCACATGGACGGGCACCTCTCGTTGTTTGAGTATCGCGAAGTCTAGGTCCAGGTCTCCCGATCCGGTGACGATCACGTTTAGCGGATGAAGAGGCTTCCCAAGTTGCGAGCGAAGCTGGGCGTACTCGCCGGCCAAATCAGGGAAAATGTATTCGGGCGTCCATATGTGATTGGGAACGGAGCGAAGCGTACCGGCGCCCACGACGACGGCGTCAGCGACGGACCGGAGGAGGCCCATCACAAGCCGGTCATGCCGATTGGAACCGCTGATCGGCCCGCCACCAGCCTTCCCCCGGATGCCCAGCGAAACGACGCCGTCGAGCGTCTCGACAAAGTTTGCCACCACGTGTGGCTGGTCGTCTGTGAAGGCAACGGCAAGCCGTCCGTATGCGCGTGCCAGAGCCGAGGACAGCGGTACTTCGGCGCCCGGCGACGCTTCGAAAAGCACCTCCAACGGGGAGAGGCTGGTTACCTGGTCAGACCGCATGCCACGAAGAAATCCGATCTCAGTGTTGGGTCGGCGTAGTAGTCACCTCGCCAAAACGTGGTGCGCGTCTGCTGCGACGTCTCTTCCACACCGCGCATCTGGGTGCATAGATGGTTGGCCTCGAGATAAACGGCAACGCCGTGGGACTTCAATATAGCCTCTAGCGTGTCGGCCACTTCCTGGCCTATGCGCTCCTGTACAGAGAATCGCTTTGCGAAGATACGGACCATTCGCGTGAGCTTCGAGATTCCGATGATGTGCTCATGTGCGATGTACCCGACGTATGCGTGGCCGTAGAAGGGTAGAGCGTGGTGCTCGCAGAGCGAGTAGAAGTGGATCGGACCTTCGATAACCTGGCTGGAAGCGCAATCCGGCCCGCCGCGGCATTCTGTTTCGAACACCTTCAATAGCTTCGGGTCCCCGTCGTAGCCCTGTGTTGAGTCGATCAGCGCCCGCACATAACGCCTCGGCGTGTCCTTGGTGCTCGGAGTATCGAGGTCCATGCCCAGTGCGCCAAACATCTCCGCCGCGTACCCCTCGAACCGACGCAACTGTTCGTCAGAGATGTCGCGGCGTCGCGCTTCAATCGCAGCGCGGAAGTCTTCATACTCGGGGTCGGTGCTGGCCTGCGACCGGGCGTCATCGGAGGTCACGAGCGTTTCTCCGGCAGCCGGCCTCGTAGATCCTCGGCACTGAAGGGCCCGGGCTCAGCAATCAGGCGTCGCGCGGCGTCAACTTGCTTCCAAATGTTCCAGAGCAGCACGCCTCTCACGCGTTCGTCGTTCAGATAATACACAACCCCTTCCTCATAAGGCTCTTTCCAGTCGGCCATGATTTCCAGGCGGGAGTCCAGCTCACCTACCGCCTCGTAGCCGAGATCAAAGAGGTCCGAGTAGAAGAATGGAAGATGGTCGTAGCTAGTGGGCTGGCCTGCCATGTTAAGCCCCGCGACGCGACCCATAGTCTTCGCATTGTCCTCGTGCTCCACCCTCATCCGCTTACCGAGCGCGGGGTTGAAAAAGGCAGCCGCGTCGCCTGCGGCGAAGATGTCGGGCGCCGTCGTTCGTGTGAACTCATCAACAACGACCCCGTTGTCCACGTCCAACCCCGCCTGCTTAGCGAGATCTACGTCGGGCTCGACGCCGATGCCGGCGACAACTCCATCGACTTCCAGAGTTCGCTCCGAGGCCCCGTTGTCACGGATGCCGATCCTGAATTGATCAGCTTGCCGTTCAATTGCCGTTACTGTTGTCTCTGGCACGATCTCCACGCCCTTCTCCCGGTAGTATCCGTTGAGGAAATGGGAGACGTCTTCGGGAAAGATGTGGGAACCGATTCCCGCGCCTGGAAAGATCATCACGACATTCTTTCCGTTAAGCGATAGGGCGGCGGCGATTTCCGAACCGATGAAGCCGCCGCCAATTACGGCGAAACGACGACCTGCCTTGACGTCATCTCTAAGACGCCGGAAGTCCTGGAAGTTTCTGAAGTAGTTGACGCCATCGCCGAAGGGCAGTGTTTTCGGAGTGGCGCCTGTCGCGAGTAGGAGCCTCTCGTATCCATACTCGACAGCGTGATCGTCCAGGACTGTTCTTGATGACGTGTCTAAAGTGAGAACGGACCGCCCGAGGTGTATCCCAGCGTTCAGTTCTTGATTGTCGTACCAGATCGTGTCGGTATCGTCGCCTTTCCAGAGCCCCTTTGTCAGGGGAGGGCGTTTGTATGGTCCCACCGGTTCGGCGCCGATGACACCGATGCTTCCATCAGCATCCACCTCTCGGATGCCGCGCATAGCCGCCGCGGCGACCATACCGCCACCGACTATCAAATACTTGTAGCGCAAGCGCCTCTCGCTGAAACTTCGAGCCGCGGGAACCGGACCTGGCTGCACAAAAACTGCGCTTCGATCATGCGCCAGATCAGCCGCAGCCGACGGCGAATGACCAACAGATTTGACGGCGCATGGTGCAAGACGGAATCTCAGTTCCCGCGCTCGCGATCCCGAACGTGGAGCAAGATCACGAATGCGGCGCCGAACGCCGCCGCAGGGCGCAGAGCTTCAACCAAACACCGGGCGTCGTCATCTTCTACCTCCGAGACGTCGCGACCGGACATTACGATAATCGCACGAGCGCGAAGCTCTTGGCCGCGAAGCCAAAACCGAACGTCGGGATCCTCGAGAGCGTTCCGCAGCCATTGCGACTGCTGCACGCGAACGGTGCTAACGACGACGTGACCAGCGATCATTGCAGCGAGGAGCGGGACCCGTTGAGGCAGCCCGGTCTTACGCCCCGTCGTCTCCAACACAATCAGACCCACTGGAAAGATCCATAGAGATCCGAAACCGGCTCGCACTGCGGGCTCAACGAGCCGGTTGAGCGCGCTGAAGAGGGATATCTCCACCTCGCCATCTTCGCGAGCAGAGACGTCTCCTTGTTTGACACGTGAATCTGACTTCATGGTTCAGTGAGACCTCGTCGGATCAGAATATCACTAGCGGTTGAGTTTAGCCCACGTCTCAAGCTGGAGTTGCCTGCTGAGGTACAATCGGTCAAGCGCTTGAGGCGCGGTCGGCGTCGATGGTGGGACGGAGGCGGTGGACTGCCACACGAGGTGGCCTCAGCGCCCATCCAAACTTCCCCACCTCATACTGACCCACACTGGGCAGTGCGAATCGCAGGAGGCCCAAGTGACCATAACGGGTGCACGCATGTACATGAGGACGCACAAGATTTCAGGAAAGCAACTGCGCTTCCGTCTGAGTGAGGAGTTGGACGGGCTGCTTGAGCGGGCACGAGAGGCGCGGACCGGCCGCACCGCCAAGACACTCGTCAAGGAAGGCCCCCTGAGGATCACGATGGTCGCGCTGCGAAAAGGGACGCACATGACGAAGCACCACGTGGACGGCCAGGTCTCGATCCAGGTTCTCCGCGGCCGGCTCACAACGTGGACCGAGCCTGGGGCGATGGATCTCTCCGCCAGCGACGTCCTGGTGCTTAACGATGGCGTCGAATACGCCGTTAGCGCGCGAACCGATTGCGCCTTCCTCATTACGATGTCGTGGCACGGTGGAGTTAAGAGTCTAGCCAAATCTGCATCGACAATCACAATCTTCGCCGCGGCGCTCTGCACGGGTACGAGCTCCGCGAACTCCTCGAGCAACACCTGAAAGACCCTTAGGAGCCGCAGTGAGCGTCAAAGTAGCGCGCTCCCGCCTCCAGATCCGCGATATCGCCGGCATTAAACAGCGTCCGCTTGCTGGTAATGCAACGAGCCCGCCCCGCTGACGTCAACTGGTAGCGGCCCGCTCCGTGCTCCAGATGCCCGTCGCTGACCAGGGTTTGCAGCGCGCCTTCCAGGACTACCGAAAAATCGGCTTCGCCGGCGACAGCAGCAAACGGGGCGAAAAGGGGAGCCTCGTGAGCGAGGCCTTTAAACACCTCCCCCAGCCTCTGCGAGTCGTCGGTGAAGCTATCCCGCTCGATGGAGGCCAACATCCCCGACAACACCTCATCAATGGTATAGCGCATGGACGGTGGGGCCCGACTTTGGATCCTGTGTCATTCTTCGCCTCCTACTTTCTAATGGTAGCTGATAACGCAGTAAGGAAGGACACGGTGAGGCGATCCGGGTCAAACTGGGTGACCGATCAGGCGCGGCCCGACCTTGCCCGCGAGAATATCCCGGATGAGCGTCTCCGTCTTTTCCGAGGGCGCGGCTCCGATCTCGCGGAGAAGCGAGGCACGGGGATCTTATATTGGCGGTGGGCCTTCTGGCGACTACCAGCCTCGGCGTAGAGACGCATCATCAACCGATTAGCATCCTCGTTCAAAGGGTCGGCCGGGAGCAGACGTTCGAGACGTTCGGCCGTCAGTTCGAGTTTTCCCGCCGCCGCGTACAGCTGGCTCAGCTCAATCAGCGGATCATTATGTAGATCCCGCAACTCCCGGCGCGGCCCCTCGGTCCATTCCGTGTAGCGATCCTCTTCAAGCAAGTCGCCCCTGTATAAGGCGATGGCTTCCTCATACAGATCGAGTCTGTTTTGAGCGAAACGGGCCGCTTGCGCACAAGAACGGAATTCGTCGATGTCCGGGGAGCGACATCGCAGAAAATTTCAGGGACGAAATCGTATAACAACGTCGCAGAAGAGTACAAGAACGAAGAGAACGCAAAAGAACGTCAAAAGAACACCCCAGAAACGCCTACGGAACGCATAGAGAACACCGGCCTCTCAGAGTGAGGCACATGAAGGTTCTCACTGTTAGGGAAGCGGCTGATCTGCTCAAGGTCAAGCCACAATGGGTATACAGGATGCTGCGCGGCGGTGACCTGCCCTTCATCCGTCTCGGCCGTCAGATCCGCATTGACGAGGATTCCCTGGAGGATTGGCTGGCCGAACGCCGCTCTGTGGCGTGATGTCTCTATTGGGAAGGCCGCTGGCGGCAGCGCGATCGATAGCCCGGGGCCAGGCCAGTTGAGGAGGTGCAGAAATATGGTGTTCAAGGGATGTCAACGATGCAACGGGGATCTGTGGGCCGAAGAGGACATAATTTCGCGTTTGCAAGATCTGGTGTGTCTCCAGTGCGGCCACCGCCAGACGAAGGAACACACCAATGCGCCGCTCTGGCTCATGTCACAGAGGCGATCAAGGATCGCGGTCTAGATGCCGGAGACTTTTCAAGTAGCTTTCTACCAAAGAGGACGCGACTGATAACATCCGGCGCGGCCGATGAGGCTGGCCAGCGATCGGTCCCAGCAAAGGAGGGAATGATGACCATGCGGAGACAAGACGAGCAGATGGCAGACGAGAGCGGACGGCGAACTGCCGTCGCAGACCGGCCGATCGACGACAACGGGCGGCGACCCGTCGCCGCAGACCGGTCGATCGCCAGGGACGATAGCGTAGTCGAAGAGCAGGTCGTGCACTCGCCAGCCGGCGGTTGGAACCTGGCACGGAGGTGGGTTCGCAGCCTGGGCGGCGCAATCATGGTCGCCCTGGCCATAGTGGAGACGTTGCTCGTCTTCCGGGTGGGCTTTCTCCTGGCCAAAGCCAATGCCAGTAACAGCTTCGTCAACTTCATCTACGACCTCAGCAAGCCACTCGCCTCGCCGTTCCAGGGGATCGTCGCAGACAGCGGCAATCTCGAATGGGCCTCCCCCATCGCAATGGGCGTGTACGCGATAGCTGCTCTGTTGCTGATCGCCGTCCTGTTTGCGGTGACGGCCGGCCCTTCGGCAGCCGGGGAGAAAGTCGTTAGCAGCCGCACGCAACAGAGCGAGCGGGTTGTTCGATAAATTGACTCAGGGTTGGAGTACTGAAGGGCGATGCTGAGGATGAACCAATACGGTAATACCTGCCCGATGTGCTGTGGCGACCTGGATGATCTTGCCTATCTCAGGACCGGCGCCGCCGTTTGCCTGTTCTGCGGCCGCAACGCGGAAGCGTCGGCATCCACGCCGTCCGCGGCGCGCCGGCCAGATGCGATAGCGTTCGGCGTGAGCGCTATCGCTATGAGAGATCTCGCCGTAACACAAGCACCGTCCGGCTGGATATCGCCGTCGCTTGACATCCAAATTCAGACAGGCGCATCCACAGCGCTCACCGAATCGACAACCCACTAAAAACCATCCAGGGTGGGGCCGGAGATCACCCCCCTCCAGCCCTTCCCTGGCAAGGTTTAGAGAATTGGAAGGGAGTAACACGTGGCAATCCATCACTACAGGAACAGACTGAAGGGCGCACTGGGCTGGTTCCTGGCGGGCCTCACGCTCGCCTACGTTCTCGTCGTCGCTGCCGCCGGCGCCATCACTCAATAGGTGTCGGCACATCGACATGGAGCGCAAGACAGCGCCCAGCGTGCTGTCCATCAAAGTCAGGTCGAATAAGAAAGGAAATTAGTGCCATGATCGAACTATTGTTAGTGATTCTGCTGGTCGTCTTTCTCCTTGGCGGATTTGGCTACTACAGGCGGGGGCGCTAGCGACGAATGACCTTAACGGAGAAGCTCAGCTAGCGGGGGCGAGGGGCGGCGGTTCACATTCTGGGACGCCGTTCCCAGCCGACGCCCCGAGCCCGAACTGCAAAAATCGTACCAAGAGGGAGGTGAGTTTAATGCTAGGTGGCCAAAACATATGGCTGGTGATCATAGTTATATTTATTGTCCTCGTACTCTTGGGCGTGATAACTATCGCAGCGTAAAGAAGCGAGCACGCTCCGCGCCGGGACCTGCCGGGTTTCCCAGCGTAATTGGACAGCGTCTGGGGCGAGCCACTTCGCCCTGAACGCGTCACGGCGTTGACCAACGGCACAGGCCTACGCCGAGCAAACCGCCGATTGGGCGCCCAGGGGAGAAGAATTCGTTAGAACGAGCCAGGAGGGAAGCTATGACACTTGCAATCATTATCATTGTCGCGGCCATCGCGGCCGCTATCATCGGCTACGTGGTGTACGCCGCTAACCAGAAGAAGCACACTGGCGAGCTGAAGGGGCGCTTCGGGCCGGAGTACGACCGCACAGTCGCGGCATCCGGTGGCCGAAAGCCAGCCGAGGCCGATCTCGCGGCGAGGGAGAAGCGCGTCGAGAAGCTGGACATAAAGCCGCTGGGCGAGACGCAGCGGCAGGACTACGTGGAGCGATGGAGGATCGTCCAGGCGCGCTTCGTCGATGACCCTGCCACAAGCGCGCGAGATGCAGACAAGCTCGTCGGCGACACGATGACCGCGCGCGGCTACCCGATGGCGACGTGGGATCAGCGCGCCGCCGACGTCTCCGTCGATCACCCGGAGGTCGTAGCGAACTACCGGGCGGGACACGACATCTCAGCAATGCAAGCCGGCAAAGCAACGACCGAGCAGCTACGCCAGGCGATGGTGCACTACCGCACGCTGTTCGAAGAGCTGCTTGCGCCGGAAGCAGCCGGCGCGCGCAGCTAGCAGACGCTGGACAAGCAAAGAGGCCCGTCTCAGCGCGAGGCGGGCTCTTTTCGTTGGCCATGACCTCTGTTAGAGATTGATTTAGAGTGGCGATCATCTGCGAACCAGACTTGACGGGCTGAGAGGGATAGGGTCTTGGGGGTCGCTTCCGGGGGCGCTAGTGTTAGAAGAGATCCGAAAAGTCCGAAAGGTGCTGACGACGCAAAACCCTGCTCGGCATTAACGTTCAGGCAACCGTCGCGCCCCCCACTGGACTTCCGCCTGTTTCCGACAACCTCTCGGCCTCGTGATCAGGTCCAGTCGCTAATGAGAATCAACGCTGCTGTGACACGTCGATCTACGCGCGACGGCGTGTGGGAGCAGCATAAAGTGTAGGATGGAGCCAATGTCTCCAAAAAAGGTCGTCCGTGCCCACAAGTAGAAAACCGACCATTCCTCATGAGGAGCCGACCGCCGGCAAGGAAACGCTTGAAGAGGCGATGGCCCTCGAGACGAACCCCGCCAAGCGGTTATTCCTGATACTCGGGCCTGGCCTGATAACGGGTGCGTCAGACGATGATCCGTCGGGCATCGGGACTTACTCGGTGACCGGGGCGCAGTTTGGCTACGCCACGCTCTGGACGGCGCTTTTCTGCTTTCCGCTGATGACGGCGACGCAGATCATCTGCTCGCGCGTCGGCCAAGTCAGCGGCCAGGGCGTGGCGGGCGTGCTTCGCCGGCACTATCCACGCTGGCTCTTATATCCAGCTGTCGGAGCGCTACTGGCCGCGAACACGTTGAACGCAGGAGCCGACATTGGGGCCATCAGTGCGGCGGTTAACCTCCTGGTCCCGATACCAATCGCGGCGATGATCGTACCGATCGCGGTGGCCATCGTCGTGCTGCAGATCTTCGGTTCGTACCGCCTGATTGCCAACGTCTTCAAGTGGCTCGCGCTAACATTGCTTGCGTACGTAGCCGCAGCTCTGTTCGCGCGGCCGGGGGCGGTTGATGTGCTGCGGCATACGTTTGTGCCGACGATCCGCCTGAACTCGGACTTCATCGCCGTACTGGTCGCGATTCTCGGTACGACGATATCTCCGTATCTCTGGTTCTGGCAGGCGAGCCAGGAGGTCGAAGAGGAGATCAGTATGGGCCGGACGACGATTGCCAAACGCCGAGGCGCGACGGAAGCGGAGAAAAAGTATTCCGCCTGGGACACAATCATCGGCATGTTGGCGTCGCAGGTCGTCATGTACTTCATCATCTTGACGACCGCGGCAACGCTCTTCACGGCCGGTAAGACCGACATTTCATCCGCAGCCGATGCAGCGAACGCGTTGCGGCCGCTGGCCGGCGGTGGTGCGACGGTGTTGTTCGCGGTCGGCCTGATCGGCGTCGGCATGCTGGCCGTGCCGGTCCTGACAGGCTCAGGGGCTTACGCAGTATCCGAGGCGTTCGGCTGGAAATACGGTCTGGATAAAAAGCCGGCGCGCGCCAAGCAGTTCTACGCCGTGATCGCCCTCTCCTCGGGCATCGGCATGCTAATCAACTTCGTCGGTATTAACCCGATCGACGCACTGTTCTGGACGGCCGTGATCAACGGCGTGTTAGCCCCGCCGCTGCTCGCCCTGGTTATGCACATCGCGAACAACGACAAGGTCATGGGCAAAGACCGAACCGGGTTCCTCGTTAGCTCGCTGGGCTGGCTCACTGTCGCGGTCATGAGCGTCGCGGCGGTGGCGCTCTTCTTCACATTCTAGGCTCGACTCGCGCTGCGGAAAGCGCGGAAGATTGCGCCTACCGGCGCGTCCAACTTCGCGGTCGGGCCTACGAAGCCGAGCCGCACACTCTGAAGAACGTATCACTCGACGTCTAGCCTCGGCCCTTTCGTCTACATGAGTTCCACAATTGGCGGCGGCGCTGCGTAGGTGAGATGCTGCCTGACAGTTGCAACCAGAGTGCCCACGCCCCCGAAGCGGTCGCCGTGATATCATCACCGGACACGGACAAGCGATTAGCCAAGGGAGGTACAATCCATGTGTATTAGCTGCGGATGCGACGAACCGGACGCCAACCACGGCAACCCTAAGCACATCACCCTGAAGCAATTCAAGGACGCCGCGGAGGCCGCGGAGGTGGATATGAAGCAGCTCCTCAAGCACATTGACGAAGGTTTCAAGCGCTTCGCCGGCGTCAGCAAGTAATCGAGCCGGAACGCGATGGGACGCGAGTGACAGATTCAGATACGAAACTGGCATTCCTTGCACGGGAAATGAAGGCTTGGGACGAGGCCGGAGCGACTCTTAATCCGGAAGTTGGCCTGGGGGGTTAGTTTCCTGACAGATGTCCGGAGCCTCGCTGCGCACCTGCTCGACGGCGCCTTCCATGAGGGATCCCCCGGTCAGTTCCTCGATCGTGGGATGCAAAAACGGGGCGTCGACATTGATCGTAAAGTGATGAACGCTGCGGCGGACCGCTAACCGTGGCGATAACGATGCGGGATCGGTTTCTCGTCCGCGCTCCCATCGACGGTGTCTGGGAGTTCCTGATGGACCCGCGCCGCGTCGTCCTTTGCATGCCAGGGGCTCACGTTGAACAGATCGAGTCGGACCGTGCATATCTCGCAAGCGTCAAGGTGGCCGTCGGGCCGTTCACGACCAGCTACAAGGGCCGCGTGGAGTTCGCAGAGGTGGATGAGTCGCTGCACAGGGTACGACTGACTGCGGAAGGGCAGGAGCGCGGCGGCGGGGCTGCCCACGGTTCGATGGTCAGCTCGCTGAGGACGGTTGAAGAAGGAACCGAGGTCATCGTCGACGTGTCCTTCGAAGGGGCGAGCAGGATCGTGCACCTGGGGCTGGGCTTGACGCAAAACCTGGCGCAAGAGTTGTTCGGTCAGTTCGTGACCTGCGTCAAGGAGCGACTCGAAGCCCCGCTGGGGGCGTCGTCCAGCGGTGAAACGCCGGCCGGCGCTGTGCCGGTGCAGGTCCTTCCTCTTCTGGCGAAAGCGTTCCTGCGACGCTTCGGCGCGAAGAGATCGCCGAAGTAAGACGCGCCGAACCCGCCAGGCTGACGGACGGCTATCGCCGTGACGCGATTCAGGCGAAGTAGCTCGCTCAGACGCTGTCCATGTAAGCCGGGAAAACCGGGCTGGTCCCGGAGCAGGGCGTGCTCGCTTATCTCGTTGCGACAGTCACCACGCCCAGAAGTACTAGGATGATGAATACGACTATAATCACCAGCCATATGTTTTGGCTCATTTAAACTCACCTCCCTTCTGGTAAGATTTTGTAAGTCGGGCGCGGGGCCGCCAGCCGGGAGACTCGTTGGGTGCCGCACTTCGGGCAGGGCGAAATACCTTCACACAGCAGGCGCAGCGGCTCTAGGAGCAACCGCGCGAGCGCCGAGGAAGTCCTCGTAGTCGCGGCGGATCCGTGTAGACCGCTCCTCCGGGTCGCTGATGCCAACGGGGGTCGTTGGTTACAAGTACCCTCCCCGGCAGAGGATGAAGATTCGTAATTATTGCGCCGGCGCTATCGCCCCGATTGCTGAGCGTCGCGGCGGCGAGTCCGGGCGCCCAGTACCAGCGCAGAGGCGCCGAGGCTGCTGACCACCAGCCCAGCCAGAAGCAGGGTCCAGGGAATCTGGTCACCCTGCGAAGAAGGCCCGCCGGTGCTCGGCAGGCCTGCCGGTGTGTGCGAAGGCGTGACCGGCGGGGCGGCGGTGGCCGTTGGGGAAACGGCGGCGGTAGATTCGGCGCAGCCCGAGAAGCCGACATGGTTCGTATCCATCGTTACTGCACCGTTTCTCGCCAAAGCCCTACCGGACACGCTTGCGCCGTTTTGCAGGGCGATGCTCGTGAGAGCGAGAATATTGCCCACGAAGGTAGTAGTCGTTCCGATGGTTGCGGAGCTGCCCACCTGCCAGAACACGTTGCAATCCACCCCGGGGTTGATCACCTGGACCTTCGAGCTGCTTGCTGTCGTGAGTGTGCTGCCAATCTGAAAAATGAAGACGGCGCTGGCGTTACCCTGGGCGTTCAACGTCAACGTCCCTGTCAATTGAGCGGACGACGAGAAACAGTAGACGCCTGCCACGAGCGTCATTCCACCCAGGTCTTGCCCGGTGAGATCGTTAGCGGCGGGGGTGCAGGGCTGGTCTGGGGCTGTCAGCGCGTTGTACGCAGTGGTGACATCACTCTGGGCCTGAAGCGCGTTCGCATCCGCCGAGTGCATCGTTCCCCCGGTCACTGCCCCGGGCGGGAAGCCGGTAACCGCGGTCCCCGGCGAGACGCCAACGTCTCCGCCGATAGTGGTTGGGCCGGTGTTGGTCACCGTCTGGCCACCGAGAACCGCATAACTGGACGCAGCACCCAGTCCGGGCGCGGTTTGTGCGCCAGCATTCGGGGCGGAGCCCACCGCGAAAAGAAGCAGGGCGAGGGCAACGCCGCCGAGCCCCACGATAAGCCTGTAAGAGATTGACCTGTGTAACATTCCTCGTTGCCTCCTTACCTTGCAGCGCCCGGGGAGCCCGGCCAGTCTGGGTCATTTGGTCGGGGTCAGTCTATCAAGCGGCGCCACGTGGAACCGCCGGCAACGTAACGATATTGTGACAAGAATGTGGGTAACTTTACAGATTCTGCAAGGTCGCTGCTGCTCGCATTGGCTATGCGCATCGCGAACAACGACAGGGTCGTGGGCAAATACCGGACCGGGTTCCTCGTCAGCTTACTGGGCTGGCTTTGCATCGCTTATACCAGGGAATCAGTAGCCGCTTGGTCATTCAATGCTCGAACGTCAACGTCTCTGATTCCTCGAGCAGCCAGGCGCCGGGGACGCGCCCGCACTCGTAGCGGTGCACCTGGGAAGAGAGGGGTTCGGTTGCTGCTCGAATGATCGCGCCGTTCTCAGCAGCGCGCTGACGCCACACTGTGTCGATCAGAGAGATCGGATCGTGATTCGCGACGTCGTCTTTTGTTAGCCCGAGATGCTCGGCCCAAAGGTCCGTTCGAAATGACTGCGCCAGGTCTGGATCACGCGCTACAACGTTGATCTCGCTGTCCGTGACAAGGCCGCGATCGTTGAGATTCGCCGAGCCGATGGTTAGCCACTCGTCGTCGAAGATCGCCACCTTCGCGTGCACGTACGTTGGACGGTAGCGGAACGGTTGCACACCATTGCACGGGCCCGAAGCGTACAGCGAGTATACCTCCGCGATGCCCCGGCCACCGTCGGCCTTGCGGAGCTTTTCGACGTGCCTGTCGTTGTCCCACTTGCCGCTTGTGGCGCGTGCCGGCAGTACGATGACGATTCGGAACTCGTGATCCCGCTGTCGAGCAATTGCCTCGATCAGTGCTTCCATGATCTCGGGTGACCACAGATACTGTGTCTCGATGTAGATGAGGCGCTCGGCGCCCCGGATTGCCTCAACGTAGACATGGTGGATACCGAACTCTCCCTTTGGTAAGAATGCGTAGTCTCCGCGCGGGATCGTCCGTACGATCTGTGCGGACGTCGTCCATGAGGGATTCACCGGCGGATCTTGATGAGGAAGACCTTCGTCGCCTGTGACCGCTCTCCATCGCTCACGGAAGTTTTGCTCTACGTCGGCGACGGCTTCGCCCCGAATGAGAGCCGCAACGTCATGCCAGTTAACTGATGAACGCAGACCATGATGATGTTGGTCCCAACGGTCGCCGGCGAACGTCGTCAGGTCTATCCCTCCGACGAATGCGAATTCGCCGTCGACGACTACCGTCTTTTGATGATGGCAGTGGCTAGTTCGTGCAGTCTGATCTAGCTCGCACATGAGATCGCCGGACGCGGCCTTTTGAAAGATCCGTTGCGTGGACTGAACCTGAGCACGCGTCGGCTTGATAATTGCGGGTGCCCCGCCCCAGAGCAGGATGCGCACGGGGACAGTCTTGGAGATGCCAGCCAGCACATCCACGAGCCGGGTTCGGACAAGGTCGTCTGATGTGACGCGAAGTAGCGGCACGTGGGGCGTCAGGCACCACCCGGCGATATAGACGTAGTGCCGGGCGCCAGTTAGAGCCGCATAGAGCCGTTGGAAAAACGCATCGCCATCTATAAGCGGCGTGATGGAGTTGTGTTGTCGAGGCGGTGCTCCGCCCGGAAACCACCGCGAGTCCTCTCCCCACCAGGAGTTCCTGGCAAGCCGCGCCGCCTCCGCATCGACGACCCCCTCACTCAGCGTGCGGCGATGACGTTGGTGGAGAAGTGGTTCGACGACGGGAGCGATGAATCGGCCAAGGTGGCGCTCCGCGGAAACCAAGAGGGTTTCAAGGCCAAACATGATCAGGCCGATGATTCGCCGGCGATGAGGCGAGACGGAAGCGCCCGTTGAAGCTCTCGATGTAAGCATTCTGGACAGGCTTCCCCGGATCGATGAAGCGCAGGCGGACGCCCCGCCAATAAGCCCACTGGCCGAGTGCCCGGCTGGTCAGCTCAGGTCCGTTGCCAAGCAGGATCTTGATCGGCATCGCGCCTCGTTCACTGATGACCGGTGTGCTGATACCGAGCCACCGGCAGATCTAGTCCTCATTTCGTCACCCGGATGACTGCAATTCCAGGCCGGTACTCTTTTCGGGGGGCAGGTCAAAGGTGCAGAATTCGATCCGGCGTTATCGCATCTTCGCCTTGGCCTTACCGACCATCTGGCCGGCCTTACCCTTGACCTGCTCGACCTTTCCCTTGGTTTGCTGTTTCTTACTACCCGTGACCCGGCCCATCGTGTCGCGGGCCTTGCCCTTCGCTTCGGTCGCCTTGCCGCCTGTGCCCATCTCATTCCTCCTACGTTCAGACTTGAGGCCTTCAGCATACGACAACCAAGCCACGTACGTGCGACCGCGAGTCACGATAAAGTTGAGAAATCCTGGCAACTCCGCGAGGTTCGCAGCGACGCCCAAAATGCGGGACGTCGTTTTCGAGCATCGTCAATACGGAACGCAGCACTCTGCGAACGGCGACCGCGTCGACACCGTCGGCGTTTTTGTGCGGTGGAAGCACGAAATAGTGACGGAAGAGTTCGTACGCACCGTCGAGCAGATTGACTCGCAAGGCAACGGGCGACGCTAACAAACGGTAGCGCGTGGTTTGTCGTGCAGACGCGAGGTACTATTCCCGCCAGCTGACCTCGTTAGCGTTGCCCTCGATACGCTTCCGTGCGCGCTGAGATTCTTGAGGTGTCTCCGTACTCCTGGTTGTTGTTGTCTCAGCGCGCGTCGTGCTACCCGCCGGTCAAGCTGACCGGCTACGGACCGGTGCGGTCGACCTTGCCCGCGAGAATATCCCGGATGAGCGTCTCCGTCTCTTCCGAGGGCGCGGCTCCGATCTCGCGGCGAAGCGCCGCACGGAAGCTCTTATATTGGCGGTGGGCCTTCTGGCGACTACCAACCTCGGCGTAGACGCGCATCATCAACCGATTAGCATCTTCGTTCAGAGGGTCGGCCTGGAGCAGACGTTCGAGACGTTCAGCCGCCAGTTCGAGTTTTCCCGCCGCCGCGTACAGCTGGCTCAGCTCAATCAGCAGATCATTATGTAGATCCCGCAACTCCTGGCGAGGCCCTTCGGTCCATTCCGCGTAGCGATCCTCTACAAGCAGGTCGCCCTTGTATAAGGCGATGGCTTCTTCGTACAGATCGAGTCTGTTTTGAGCGAAACGGGCCGCCCGCGCACAAGAACGGAATTCGTCGATGTCCAGGGAGATTCCAGGCGAGAGGACGACCAGATCATCGGCGATGGTGATCACCTGAGCTTTTACCTGTCGCGCGGTGAACTCGGCGCGCAGATCAAACAGGATCTTGCGGAGGTTCGCGGCTGCCGCTGACGGGTTGAGGCTGGCCCAAAAGGCATCGAGAACCTGTTCGCGGTGCAAAGAGCGGTCCCTCTGAACGGCCAGGAGCTTGAGCAGGGCCTTGGCGTTGCGGTGATGCCACACCTCGTCGATGATCACGTCCTCACCGGCGCGCACCTCGAAGCGCCCCAGCAGAGACATGCGCAGTCCTGCGTCGTCCCTTTGCACGGTCATGCCGTCTCGCCTTTCGGGCCGACGATCAAGGATACGTTAGCGGGCAGCATTGTAAGAGCATCGTATAGGGACATCCCAGAAAATTTCAAGAGCGAAGTCGTATAACAACGTCATAGAAATGACAAGAACGAAAAGAACGTCAAAAGAACACCCCAGGAACGCCTACGGAACACCGCCTCTTACAGTGAAGTACATGAAGGTGCTCACCGTTAAGGAAGCGGCTGATCAGCTCAAGGTCAAGCCACAATGGGTATACAGCATGCTGCGCGGCGGGGGCCTACCGTTCATCCGTCTCGGCCGTCTGATCCGCATTGACGAGGATTCCCTGGAGGAATGGCTGGCAGAACGCCGTTCTGTGGCGTGATGTCGATTGGAAGGACGCCGGCAAGGAGGGCCGTCAATTACTGAGGAACACACCAACGCGACGCGCTGGCTCACGTTACGGAGGCGATCAAGGGTCGCGGCTTAGATTCCGGTGACCTCAACAGCTTTCTAAATCATAGAGGACGCGACCGGTAACATCCGGCGCAACTGAGGGGGCTGGTTAGAGATCGGCCCCAGCAAAGGAGGAAATGATGACTATTCGGAGACAAGATGAGGGGACAGCGGACGAGAGCGGACGGCGAACGGCCGCCGCAGACACACCGGTCGCCAGGGACGATAGCGTAGTCGAAGAGCAGGTCGTGCACTCACCAGCCGGCGGTTGGAACCTGGCACGCGGCTGGGTTCGTAGCCTGGGCGCTGTAATTTTGGTCGCCCTCGCAATAATGGAGGCGTTGCTGGTCTTCCGGCTGGGATTTCTTCTGGCCAACGCCAATTCCAACAACGGCTTCGTCGACTTCATCTACGACCTCAGCAAGCCACTCGCCGCGCCGTTTCAAGGGATCGTCGCTGACACCGGCAATCTAGAATACGCGTCCCCTATCGCTATGGGCGTGTATGCGGTCGCTGCGCTGCTGCTAATTGCCGTCCTATTTGCGATTACGTCCGGCCCCTCGGCAGCCGGGGAGAAAGTCGTTAGCAGCCGCACGCAACAGAGCAAGCGGGATGTTCGATAAGTTGGAGTTCTGAAGGGCGATGCTTAGGATGAACCTGTACGGCAATACCTGTCCGATGTGCTGTGGCGACCTGGATGATGTTGCCTTTCTCAGGACGGGCGCCGCCGTTTGCCTCTTCTGCGGCTGCAATGCGGGAGCATCGGCATCCACGCCGTCCACGGCGCGCCGGCCAGATGCGATAGCGTTCGGGGTGAGCGCTATCGTTATGAGAGATTCCGCCATGGCACTAGCACCGTGCAGTTGGACATCGCAGTCGCATGACATCCAAATTCCGACAGGGGCATCCATAGCGCTCCCCTAATATCAAAACGTCTAAACCTTTCCAGGATTGGGCCGGAGATCACCCCCCTCCAGCCTTTTCCCGGCAGGTTTAGAGAATTGGAAGGGAGTACACGTGGCAATCCATCACTACATGAACAGACTGAAGGGCGCACTGGGCTGGTCCCTGGCGGGCATTACGCTCGCCTACGTTCTTGTCGTCGCTGCCGTCGGCGCCTTCGCTCGATAGGCGCCGGCACGTCGACATGGAGCGCAAGACAGCGCCCCCGGTGTCCTGTCCATTAAGGTCAAGTCAAACAGAAAGGAAATTAGCGCCATGATCGGTTTATTGTTAGTGTGCCTGCTGCTCGTCTTGCTCTTCGGGGGAATGGGACTGGCGGTGTCTCCACTGTTCTTCATCCTGGTCATCGTCTTGATACTGGCAATGGGATCGGGTGGCTTCTACAGGCGGGGGCGCTAGTGTCGAATGACCGACGACGGAACTCACAAGAGCCAGCGAGAAGGCGAAGCTTAGAGTCCATCTATACACGAGAGATCAAGAAGTCCTCAATGCCAGGTGCGCCTGTCTCCACCGGCTGACCGCTCTACTCGCCGTCATTATGCCACCAAGGCGACGGATGTAATTTTGGCACCCCCCACAAGGCTGCTGAAAAAGTCTGGTGGTATACTCGCCTTAACAAATACTCGAGGAGACAGCGAGGTAGCAGGGCGGGCTCCCCGGGCGCTGCAAGGTAAGGAGGCAAGGGAGAATGTTACACAGGTCAATCTCTTACAAGCTTATCGTGGGGCTTGGCGCCATGGCCCTCGCCGTGCTTCTTTTCGCGGTGGGCGCTGCCGCAACGGCAACCGCGCCCAGTCTGGGTGCCGCGTCCAGCTATGCGGTTCTCGCTGGCCAGACCGTCACCAACACCGGCCCAACCACGATCAACGGGGATCTTGGCGTCTCGCCGGGGACCGCTGTCACCGGCTTTCCGCCCGGGATAGTGACCGGGGGGACGATACACTCGGCGGATGCGAACGCGCTTCAGGCTCAAGCCGCTCTGGGTACTGCGTACGACGCGTTGGCAGCTTCACCTTGCTCTGCTGACATCACTGGTCAGGACTTGGGCGGATTGACACTCACGGAAGGCGTCTACTGCTCAACGTCTCCTGTTCAACTAACAGGACCTTTGACGCTGAATGCCCAGGGTAATGCCAGTGCTGTCTTCATCTTCAAGACAACAAGCAAACTCACAACCTCAAGCGGCTCGTCTGTCTTGATGACCAATGGCGGCACAGATTGCAACGTGTTCTGGAAAGTAGATAGCTCTGCAACCATCGGCACAACCACTCAATTTAAGGGAAATATTCTCGCTCTCACGAGCATCGCCCTGCAACACGGCGCAAACGTATCCGGTAGGGCCCTGGCGCGAAATGGTGAGGTGACGTTGGATACGAACCACGTCGGCTTCGAGGCCTGCGCCGCATCTACCGCTACCGCTTCCCCAACGGCTTCACCCACCTCGGCTACCGTGACGCCATTACCAACAGCCACCGCTGCGGCCACACCCGTGGGACAGACGCCGACGGCAACACCCGTGGGACAGACGCCCAAACCTACAGCCACGCCGGTTGGCCAGACGCCAACGCCCCACATCACGCCCTGCTGCCTGCCGCGCACCGGCGGGCCTTCTTCGCAGGGTGACCAGGTTCCCTGGACCCTGCTTCTGGCTGGGCTGGTGGCCAGCAGCCTCGCCGCTACCGCATTTGTCCTGAGCCGCCGGGGTCAGCGCCCCGGCGCGCAGCAGGCGGGCCGATAGCGCGTCGTCGCAAAAGGAGGGGAAATGGCGAACTCGAATCAGCGTCATGTCGTGCAACACCCGAAAGTGGGCCAGGGCCTCCGCCGGGCGATGGTCCCGATGATGGTACCGGGCAGCCGGTTAGCAGCGAGAAGGTGATGGCACGGTCAGTTTGATGCCCTGGCCGCCACGCCGCAATACGCTGGCCTGCGGGCGTATTGGGTGACCAGCTCATACCACCGGAGGGAGGACGAACGATGCCAGAGCAGAGCCTTTACGAACGGCTGGGGGGTGTCAACGCCATCGCCATGGTCGTCGACCGCTTCAGCGACAAGATCGTCGAAAATCCGAAACTCAACGTGAACCAGGACCTGAAGAAATGGAACACCAAGGGCCAGTTGGAGGGCCTTAAGTTCATGCGGACACTCTGGATCTGCCAGACGGCCGGCGGGCCTTTTCAGTACACCGGCAAGGACATGCATGAAGCGCATAAGGACTTGCACATCACGCCTGAAGAGTTCGACGAGGTCGGAGTGGAAATCGGCCGTGCGCTCGACCATTTCGGCGTGCCGGAGCGCGAAAAACAGGAACTCCTGGCCGCTGTGGCCGCACACAAAGGAGAGGTGGCTAACCCTTCGCGCTAGGGCCGGCGTTGCCGACTCTTGGTTGGCGGAGGGCGAGGGGCAGCGGTTCACATCCCGTGGACTCTCCCGGCCGGCGGCCCGCGCCCGACTATAGAATCTTACAGAAGGGAGGTGAGTTTAATGCTAGGTGGCCAAAACATATGGCTAGTGATCATAGTTATATTCATCATCCTCGTACTCTTGGGCGTGGTGACTGTCGCAACGAGATAAGGGAGCACGCCCTGCTCACAAGACCAGCCCGGCTTACATGGACAGCGTCTGAGCGAGCTACTTCGCCCGAATCGCATCACGGCGTTGGCCAGAGGAGAGCCGGCAGGCCGCCACACCAAGGAGAGCAAAAGTGACCACGTCGAATCAGCGGCACGTTGTACACCACCCCGACGGCGGGTGGGCGGTCAGGAAGCCTCACTCGCCTCGTGCTAGCTCCCGCCACTCAACGCAGGCCCAAGCCCAGACGCGGGCGAAGGAGATACTGTCGCAAGGCGGCGGCGGGGAGGCAGTGACGCACGGGCGAGACGGAAGCATCCGTCAGTCGGACACAGTTCATCCAGCCGTTGTCGACTGGTCGCTCCTATCTCCCCAGGGACACGTTCTGTTCTATATTGCCCTCTGTCCGGACAGCACGACGAAAGACATCGCCCGGACCATCGGGCGTACAGAACGGCAGATCTGGCGTATCATCCAGAATCTTAAAGAGGGTGGCATGCTCCGCCTCCGCAAGAACGGGCGCCGCCATCACTTTACGATCAATTTCGACGCCCCGCTTTTGCATCCCACGATCGAGAACCTGAGCCTGCGATCCCTTATGGAGGACGCCGTCGAGCAGGTGCTCAGTCAGGCTCCGGACATCTGTCAGAAAACCAACCTCTCAGGCCAACTTCCGGATTAAAGTCGCCTCAGCGTTCTGACGGGAAGTCAGAGGACGCTTAGATGCAAAATCCGCCGAATTTTGAACCGCCGCGCTATCTAATTTTCCGCGAGTCAGGTCGTGCGATTTTGAGGTCGTCTGATTCTTCGTGAGCCTTGGATCTAAGAAGTCCGTGACTCCGAGGCGATTTTACTCGCGCCAGCTTGTCAGATGGGCCTGGCTCCGTATCTGAGATTTGCCGGACTAGACGATCGCAGATACGAACCACCGGAGCGAACCCATCAGACTCGACAAGAATCGACCGTTTTCGACGCCATAACACTCCAGCCCAGTCGTCGCAAACGCGCCCCGACGACTTCGGACTGGACACAATCATAGCATCGAGCCCCGCGTGGGCGTTACTTGCTGACTCGTGTGTGAGCAGGGTGACTCGCTAACCCAATATCCGAGAGTCATCTCTCGTGCTGCGTGGGGCCTCGCCATGATCAGCGGGAATGAGAGTCCAGGACCAGAATCGTCGAGTCCGCGAGTCCAAAATGGGTTATGGAGTCGGTGCTGCCAGCGCGACAAGCACGGAATGAACAGAATGCGCTACGGCCTTGCCATCATCGAGTCAATGCACCAGGTGCTCGCCACGTTGGCCACCCATTCGTCAAACGAAAGCGAAGGCCCCAGCGAGCCCATTCTGGGGTCAGACGACGTATGCCTTGATCCGGATTTCTCCCTTCGACACGTCGACCGTCCCCAGGGCCCAGACCTGGATCGGGTTCACCCACGAGTACTCAGGGTGGTTGGTTGTCAGCGTCACGTTCTCCCGCAGCTGGAAGACCGGCGACCCTTCTTTCGGAATGCCAACGCCGTCGGCAGCTAGCGAGATCTTCTTTCCGTCCTCGGTAGTGATCTCGGCGTGGATGTTCAACTGACAGCGGCCGTCCGCGCGTATGTGAAGGTAGTCCACGCCCTTGACCGTCCCTTTCAGCTTCGGTCCGCTGATAGGCCCCTCGAAATAGACGTCGAGGCGAGCTCCCTCGGCTGGTGGAGGCGTCTTGCCTGAAAGCACCGCATCCGCCGAGGTGCCATACTCCACGACCTGCGTGAACTGACACGCGTACTCGTAGATCACCTCTCCCGGGATCCCCGTTTGCTCGCTCATCCTGATACTCCAATCTGTTCAACTGGCTCTTCAATCGCCATCCTACAGCTAAGCCATCTTACTCGCGTATTACCGCGCGCCCTCGCCCTCGTAGCAGCGGCCTCGAAGAGACGCTGCCCCCCGAACTGCGAGGAGCAATCCGCAAACTCTCAACGCGAGACTGAGTATATAGCAAAGCGCGCTGAAATCGCGTTCTGGAGGGCCCGGTGGGATTCGAACCCACGACTCCCGGATTAAAAGTCCGGAGCTCTACCGCTGAGCTACGGGCCCTCGAGCCTCAGATATCGTATGCGCCGCCTCCGTCGCCCCGCAAGCCATCGCGTGGCTTCGCCAAGCCTGTGTCGCAATGATGCAAGCAGAACCGAAAGCACAACTTTTACGGCGCGTTAATCGCCGTTAACCGCGCGTTAAACCGCCTAAGGGCCTGCTCACCTACGCTGCGGTTGAAGACTGTTTGCACACAAGGAGGAACCTGATGCAGCTCTTGCGCAACCGGCCTTTCGCGCTGGTTTGCCTGCTCTCAATGGTCGCAGTCGCGACCGTCGTTATAGCCTGTAGCAGCAGCGGCGACAATGCGTCTGCGACGCCGACACACTCCACCGCAGCGACCTCGACAGGGGCGCTGAGCACCGCGGCGGCGACGGGCACATCGACCGTCAGTGCGTGCCCGCCATCAGGGGCAGCAACCAAGTTGTCAGCCGACGGCTCCACCTTCGTCCAGCCTCTGTTCTCGGACTGGTTCACACGCTACGACACGCTTTGCAGCATCCAGGTCAATTACCAGAGTACCGGCTCCGGGCAGGGAATCACCGACCTCAGCAACAAAAACGTCGACTTCGCCGACTCCGATGCCATCATGACTGACGCGCAGAAGACAGCGGCAACCGGGGGGACCGTCGCCCACATACCAATGACCAGCGACGCTGTGGCTGTGATCTACAACGTTGAGGGGGTCGCCAACCTGGGCATCACGCTGGACGGCGCCACGCTTGCCAACATCTTCCTCGGCAAGATCACAAAATGGAACGACCCGGCGATCAAGGCGCTCAACACTGCTGCAACGCTTCCCGACGAGGACATCGTCGTCGTATACCGCTCCGACGGCAGCGGCACGACCAACATTTTCACCAACTACCTGGACAAGGTCAGTACTGACTGGCACTCCTCGGTGGGTACCGCCAACTCAGTGCAGTGGCCGGCCGGCATCGGCGAGTCCGGCAGCGCCGCCGTCGCGGGGCAGGTTCAGCAACAGCCGGGTTCCATCGGTTACGTGAGCCTCGCCTACGCCGTCAAGAACAACATCAGCTATGCCAAACTGATCAACAGCTCCGGTAACGCAATCGAGCCCAGCATCGCTTCGTCCCGAGCAGCGCAGACCGGCCTCACATTGCCGGACAACATGCAGATCGTGATCACCAACTCCCCCAACGCGGACGCCTATCCGATCAGTGGATTTACTTGGGCGCTCGTCTATACGACTCAGACAGACAAGGCGAAGGCTGAGACGATTGGCCACCTCCTGCACTGGATGCTCACTGACGCGCAGCAGTACGCCGAAGCAGACAGCTTCGTGCCGCTCTCCGACGCGGCGCAGCAAAAGGCGCTGGCAGAACTTGCCACGGTGATGTACCAGGGCACGCCGGTGCTCAACGTTAACTAAGCGCTCGGATATACTCGGGGCCGGGTCGTGAGCGGACGGGCCCGGCGCCGCTATTTTCCAGGGGGAAACACGAGGAGAATCGCATGGCGACGACTTCTAAGCCAGTCGACTTCAGGATCCTGAAACGCCGCCTCAGGTACGGGGACACGATCTTCTCCGGGCTTGTACTTCTCGGGGCGCTGACGATCGTGGCGACGCTGGTCGCCATGGTCTGGATTCTCGCCAACCAGTCTATCGACTCCATCACGCACTTCGGTTTTGGGTTCTTCACGTCGTCGACCTGGAACCCGGTGCAGAACCAGTTCGGCGCGCTCCCGGCGATCTACGGGACCGTCGCCAGCTCGATCCTGGCTCTGCTTATCGCCGTCCCGATCAGTATCGGCGTCGCGATCTTCCTGAGCGAGGTCGCGCCCGGTCCGATCCGCGTACCGGCGTCGTTTCTGGTCGAGATGCTGGCGGCGGTACCGAGCGTGGTCTTCGGGCTGTGGGGGCTGTTCGTCCTCGCGCCGAGGATCCGCGATCCGCTGGAGCGCATCCTCGGCGATTATTTCGGCTGGCTGCCGTTGTTTAAGGGCGCTCATCTCGGCATTGGAATCCTGGCGTCAGGGATCATCCTGGCGATCATGATCCTGCCGATCATCACGGCTATCTCCCGCGATGTCCTGCGCGCAGTTCCCCGGAGCCAGCGTGAGGCCGCACTCGCCCTCGGCGCCACCAAGTGGGAGACGATCTGGTCGGTCGTGCTGCCGTACGCCCGGCCGGGAATCACCGGCGCCGTCATCCTGGGACTCGGTCGCGCGGTGGGCGAGACGATGGCCGTGACGATGCTGATCGGAAACGCCTACAAGATCAACATCTCACTGTTTTCCCCGGGAAATACACTCGCCAGCTCGATCGCCTCTGAGTTGGGCGAGTCCTCCGGGCTTTACCGCTCCGCGATCATCGAGCTGGGGCTGGTGCTGCTGGCGGTAACGTTGCTGATCAACGTGGCCGCGCGGCTCCTCATCTGGCGTATATCGACGCACGCCGGAGGAGATTTGCGGGCATGAGGCAGCGGCGCCGCCGGATCACGAACACGTTCATGATGATGGCCGTTACCGCCTGCGCGGCACTGGCTATCGGCCTCATGTTCCTGATCGTCGGCTACATCGCGGTCAAGGGCATCAGCTATTTGAACCCGACGTTTGTCACCGCAACGCCGGCGCCGCTCGGGGAGACGGGCGGTGGCATCAAGCACGCGATCGTTGGGACGGTCATTCTCGTCGGAATTGCCATGGCACTGGCTGTGCCGGCGGGGATATCAGCCGGGGTCTTCCTGTCGGAGTATGCTGGTCCACGCGCCCGCCTGGTGCTTCGCTTCCTGGCGGACACTCTGACGGGCGTTCCGTCCATCGTCGTCGGCGTCTTTATCTACGCGCTGATCGTCGTTCACACCGGCTTTTCGGCACTGTCCGGAGGCGTCGCTCTCGCCGTCATCATGCTGCCGATCGTGGCGCGCACCGCTGAAGAGGCGCTGTACCTTGTGCCCCGGGACCAGCGCGAGGCGGCCCTCGCGCTCGGCACCCCGAAGTGGCGGGTCGTCAGCTCGATCGCGGTGCCGAGCGCTGCCCCAGCCATCGCTACCGGTTGCCTCCTGGCGACCGCGCGCGCGGCCGGCGAGACCGCGCCTCTGTTGTTTACTGCGCTGGGCAACAACTTCTACTCCACCAGCATCAACGACCCGATCGCCGCCATGCCGATCATTATCTTCCGCTACGCCCTGACCCCATACGCCGTGCTTCACGACCAGGCCTGGGCAACCGCATTCATCCTCGTCGCCCTGATGCTCATTCTCAGCGCCGTGACGCGGTGGGTCGTCTCCCGCGGGACCGCACAACTGCAATAAGGACGCCAGTGGAAAGGGGCGACGGAGCATGCGACAATCAGAGATAACCGGCGAAATGGAGCTTCCGCAGTCCTTCGCCAGAACGATCAGTTCTCTTGAGCACATGACGAGCGAAACAACCCGCCAGGACATTCTGGGCTCCGGCGCCGAACCGGCCGCCGCCGGTCAGCAAGGCGAGGCGATACGCTCGCCGGCTGAAGAGACGGTTTTCAGTCTGCGCGACGTCGGCGTTACGTACGGCCCAAAGCGCGCGATCAGCGGGATCACGCTGAACATGCCGCTGCAACGCGTGACCGCCCTGATCGGCCCGTCCGGTTGCGGCAAGAGTACGCTCCTGCGCTGCCTCAACCGCATGAACGATCTGATCCCCAACGCGCGCGTCTCCGGGACGGTGGAGTACCACGGCACGAACATCTACGACCGCAGTGTTGACGCTGTCGAAGTGCGGCGGCGGATTGGGATGGTCTTCCAGAAGCCAAATCCTTTTCCTAAGACGATCACGGACAACGTCGCGTTCGGCGCGCGCATCAACGGCATCAAGGGCAACATGGACGATATCGTCGAGCGCTCGCTGCGCCAGGCTGCCCTCTGGGACGAGGTCAAGGACGACCTCAAGAAGTCCGCCCTGGCCCTCTCCGGCGGCCAGCAGCAGCGCCTCTGCATCGCCCGCGCGCTGGCCGTCCAGCCGGACGTCATCCTGATGGACGAGCCCTGTTCATCGCTGGATCCGATCGCCACCCTCAAGATCGAGGATCTGATCCGCGAGCTCTGCCAGAACTACTCGATCATCATCGTTACCCACAACATGCAGCAGGCGGCCCGCGTCTCCGATTACACGGCATTCTTGCTCGCCGCCGAACACGGGTTAAATGGCAGGCTGATCGAATATGGCCCGACGACTGAGATCTTCACCCACCCGCGCGAGCGCCGGACAGAGGACTACATCACGGGCCGCTTCGGCTAGCCCGGGACGGGGACGCACCATGACACGCTCGGGCTTTGAACGGCAACTGGCGGAAGTCCAGGAGGACATGCTGGTGATGGCCGGCATGGTCGAGACCTCGATCATCCAGAGCATCGAGGCGCTGCGCCTGCGTGACGTCGCCCTCGCCCGCCGCACGATCGAGAACGATGCCGAGATCGACCGCAGGCGCTACGAAGTGGAGGAGAAGTGCATCGAGTTGATCTCGCTGCAGGCGCCTCTGGCCAGCGACCTCCGCACGATCATCTCGGTGCTGCATATCACCGTCGACCTCGAGCGAATGGGTGACCACGCGGAAGGCATCGCCAAGATCGCGCTGATGCTGGCCGACGAGCCGCCGCTGAAGCCGTACATTGACATTCCACGCATGGCCGAAGTCGCCATCGATATGCTGCACGGCTCCGTCGAGGCTTACAAGATGCGCGACACCAAGCGGGCACGCGAGATCATAGACATGGATGACGTCGTCGACGCACTGTACGAGCAGGTATACCACGAGCTTCTGCTGTTTATGATCAACGACCCGACGCTCACTCAACGGGCCACTTACATGATCTGGGTGGCGCACAACCTGGAGCGCATCGCCGACCGCACGACGAACATCTGCGAGCGCGTCGTCTACCTGGTCGAGGGGCGCATCCAGAACCTCAACGTTTCGAAATACTAGCCTCGCTCGGGATTACGAGAAGCTGGGCACTGCGGCCCCAGCACCCGACGAGGCGAACGAGGTTCGCAGTTTGCGCAGCCCGCGCACCAGCGTCGTGGCTACGACCTCGTCCCTGATGCCCAGCAGCACGCCTATCTGCGCGCGGTCCAGCTGTGCGTCGAAGAGGAGCGAGATCACCTCGCGCTCCCTGGGGGTAAGGCCGTCATTGTGGCGGCGCACGCGGTACTCGCCGCTCTGACAGATTGCCCGCGCCGTCCGAAACAGATTAATCTCGAACTCGTCTTCTCGTGCGTCCGTCCGCGAGAACGCTTCCGAAAACGCGGAGACGACGACATCCCGTGCCGCCTCATCATCACCGGTAGCGGCGCAGGCGTAAGCGAAGAGCCGGGGGAAGCAGTCGGCGAATCGTTCGCTCTGCACCTCACGCCGCGCCCCCGCCTTCGGTCCTTCGTCGCCAGATCTGCTGAACTTCAGTCCGCGCATTGTAGGCCTCCCCTTGAGTTGTTCCCCGCAACGAACCTATCAGACCGTTGGTGAACTGTGACAAGACCGCTGTTCAGCGGTGGTTCAGGGCCGGTTCAGATTGCGTAAACGCCGCTCGGCCTCCGGCCCGGAGTTCAGGCTGAGCGAGGTGGGACTCACAGCCGATTCCTGGACCGGATAAGCAGATTGCTGTCGCGTCAAGACCGGCGCGATCCGTCCATCCGCTCTCTATCCGCTGTGAGCCCCGCGCCTGGAGCAAGCTCAACACGCCGCTGATCGATCCCTGACCTCTGACTAGCGACCCCCAAACCAAGAGCCCGGCGCGAAATCGCGCCGGGCCCGGCTGTCTTTCGGTTCTTGGCGGCTAGTCTTCGGCCAGCAGTGAGACCAGCGGGTCGCCCTGGCGAACGTGGCCACGGCGCTCCAGCATGTACCCGAATCCGCGCACACAAAGGATGTACGGGTTTTGGCTGCGGGAGTCGTTCATCTTGCGGCGGAGGTTCGCGATGTGCACCTTCACCAGGTTCTGCGCGTCGCGCTCGCTGTAGTCGTGCTGATGCACGGCCGAGAGCAGCGCTCGCGGGTCCACCACGCGTCCGGCCTGCTGGGCCAGGACTGCCAGCAAACGGAACTCCGTCGGCGTCAGCGGCACGGAGCGACCTTCAATCGTTACCTGGTATTTCTCGAAATCGATGACGAGGTCACGGATCATCGTGCTGTTTGCGCTGCGGCCGTTCATGGGCTGCGTACGTCGCAGCAGCGCGCGCACACGGGCCAGGAAGACCGGCGGATCGACTCGTGAGACAACGGCGTCGTCGGCGCCGGCGTCGAGCGTCGGTATGAGATCGCTCTCGCGTGGCATCACGACCATGAGCGGCGCATCCTGGAGGCCCGGCGTGACCCGGCAGGCGCGGACGGCGCCGGCGGGGTCTTGCTGCGCCACTACGACAAGCTCGGCTTGCGTCTCGCGGACCGTCTCGAAGAGGCTGTTCAGATCGGCGCACGTTTGTACGTGGTAGCCCAATGCCTCCAGCGAGTCACCCAGCCCAGCAGACCATACCTGGCGGTCCGCCAGCACACAAGCCGTAAGCGTCCCTAAGGCCGTGTCGATATCTTGCTCTGTTGCTGTTGCTCTCATATCCACCATCCCGGCGAGGTAAAGTCCCCGCATTAATTGAGGACGGCGGTGAACGTAAAGGTGTTACACGGTGCTGACGGCCAATACGCCGGAAAGCGGGTGAATACGGTGTGAGGTATCGTCCACTCGCTGTTCGAACCACTCGAGAGCTTCGCGGTCCTTCGTAAAGAGCAAGACCTGCATTCGCGTACTCAATTCGAGCAGGAAGTCGAGGATCCGGCGCAGCCGCCGGGAGTCGAGGTCTACGAACGGGTCGTCAAGCACAAGTGGTACGGGCTCGCCAATCGCGCTCATGTGCTGGGCCAGCCCGATGCGCATGAGCACGTAAAGGAGCGTGCGCGTGCCGTGGCTCACCGGCGGGTCCGTCATCACCTGTCCTGTTTCCGGCACCAGAAGCGAGATGCGCAAAGTTGACGGGTCGACATGAGCACGCTGATAGCGGCCGTCTGTAGCCGCCTCCAGCCCTTCGCTGAGGAAGGCATTGACGGCCGGCGCGAAGTCACGGTAAACGTCCGTCATCGCCTGCTGGATCGACTCGCGTGCCATAGCCAGCGCCGCGCGGGCACGCTCCAGCCTGGCGACTTCGTTCGACCAATGCGCCGCGTCCTCCTCGATCTCCGCGCGCGGCCGGAAGCGTTCGAGCGTCTGCGTCACGTCCTGGTCGAGGCGGGTCATTTCAAGCTCGCAGCGGTGCTGTTCGTCACGCGCCTTCGCGAGTGCGCGAGACAGCTGCTCCGGCGCCTGGCTCGTCTCGCAGCCCTTGAGATGTGGGCGTTCGCTGATCATGCTTCGCACGGCATCGTCGAGCTCAACCAACGTGGTGGCCATCTCCTGGCGAGAGCGGCCGTTCAGCAGCAAGCCACGGCGGCGCGACGCTTCCTCCGCTTCGGCATCGGCGCCGAGGTATTCCTCGCGCTTCTGCCAGGCGTCCTCGAAGGCGACCAGCGCATCGCCTAGCGCTGCTGGAGCAATGCCTGCACCCGCGAGCAGCGATCGCAGGCGTACATCGATCGCGCCAAGCGATGCCTCCTCGGCGTCGATCTGCGACTCCACTCGCGCTACTTCTTCGATCACGGGCCGCAGTGAGAGGTAGCGCCGGTGCTTCTCCAGCAGCGCGATCGCCTCCGCCTGCGAAACGGCCGGCTCGGCCGGCAGGGCCTCTGGCTCAGCGACTAGTGGCGCGCGCCTCCGCAAGACAAAGGCCACCAATCGTCTCGCCATCGCGGCCACGACGCGCACCATCGCCGCGAAGAGACGCGCCACGCCGCTCGATGTTTGCCCTTCCCTCTCCCCACTTCCCTCTTCCGCCCTGTCCGTTCGATATGCAGCTGCCTCCAGCACCCGCACCTGCTCGTCCGCGAACCCGCCGACTGACGAACGCAGCACCTCGTACTGCAACTGCTCGTCCTCTATCACCTGCGGCAGGGCCTCGCGTTGCTTGCGCAACCGACCGAGCGAATCGGCTACGCGATCACGCTGGCCACGCAGCGCGAGCACTTCGTCGCGCGTGACCGGTGAGATCGCCGCGAATTCGCGCAGCTCGTCCCGGCGGCGGCCTGCGCGTACCGCCAGCGACTCTGCCTCGTCCAGCTTCCGCAGCTGTTCCCGCAGGCGTGCCGCTTCAGCGCGGGAGCAGAGGTACTCCGCGCGCAGCGCCTGCTCGGCGAGACCGCGTCCCTGCTTTAGCAGATCTTCGAGCCGCCGCGACTTCCCGGCGACGGCCGCACGCGCTTCGTCCGCGGCGCGTAGTTCGCCGGTCTTGGCGGTGAGCGCCTCGCGCGCCTTTGGTAGCTCTGCGGTGCGCGCCTGGTCGCGACCGATCTTCTTTTCGGCTGCTTCCAGCCGCTCGATCGCTTTCGCCGCTGAGACGTCGCGCCGGGCGCTATCCGCCAGCGCCGCGATGGCGTCGCCGATCTGGCCGGGCGAGGCCTTTTTCGCGAGGTCGAATATCTCCGCCTGCGAGATGAAGGCGCTGCTCTCGAAAACGCCGCGCGACATGCCCAGGTGCCGTCGGGCGAACGGGATGTTGCCGTGCCGCCCGCGCCCGAACTGCGGCGAGACGTCTGCGCCTAGCGCCGGGTCCAGCAACTGTGTGATGACGTCCGGCGTCGAAAAGTCTCGCCGCACCTCGAACGTGCGCCCGTCGTCCAGCTCGTACGCAAGCACGCCCCGGTAGACGCCGCCGGCCCACGGCCGGAAGCGGTCGTGCCGGGCCGTCTCGTCCGGCCGCGCGCGATCGTTTTCGTAGAAGCCGTAGAGCATCGCGCAGATCGCCTGCTGCAACGTCGACTTGCCCGCCTCGTTGTCGCCGTAGAAGAGGTTGAGGCCGGGCCCCAGCTCGGCGGAGAAGCCCGAAAGGCACCCGAAGCCCGGCAGCTCGATGCGCGACAGCTTCACGGGACGATCACCTCTCGCCGCTCGAACGCCTGCAGGCCGAAGCGCAGCGCCAGCTCCGCCGTCTCGCGCTCCGAGCCAGCCAGCGATGCGAGCCGGGACTGCATCAGCCGCACGAAGGCGCCCTTCGTCGTCGATTCCAGTGCCAGGCTTTCCAGCGAGTACGCCGGCTCCGTTCGGTCCACAATGTCCAGGAAACGGAACGACTCCGCGCAGGCGTTGTAGAGCGCGGGCACGTCGAGTTCGATGTCCGGCTCCAACAGCCCTTCGAGCACCACGCGGACGATCGCCTCGCGGTCAACGCAGGCGGCGATGCCCGAGCGCAGCTCTTCGGACGTTGTCATGCCGGCCACGTCCAGCGTGTGCGTGACGTATCGCACCCGGCCGAACGGCAGCAGCTCCGCCCGCGTTGCGCCCGACCCCACGTCCAGCCGCAACACGAAGTGCTGGCCGGCCTCCGAAAAGTCCAAGGTTTCCAGCGAACCGGGGTAGGCAAAGCGTGGCGCCTCGGCGGGGTACAGACACGCGTTGTGGTAGTGCCCGAGCAGCGCGAACTGCGCCCCCGTCCGCTCGATGTCCTCCGGGCGGAATCCGCAGTGCGCCCTCTTGCCCTCCGGGACGGCGTGCAGATCAGAGCCATGGAAGAGCAGCACGTGCGTCCCCTCCGCCCGCACGCGGAACCCTTCGAGCAGGTTCTGGCGCAGATCAGGGCCATCGTGGCCGGCCCCCCAGACTGTCACCCCGTTGGCCAGCCGAAAGGCCCGAAAGCGCGGCTCGCCAAAGATCGCCACGTTCGGCGGCCAGGCCACTCGGCGATAGAGCGAAGCCGGCACGATCGGGTCGTGGTTGCCGGGCGCAATCAGGGCCGGCGTCTGGCCCAGGCGCGCGAACTGCTGCGCGAGGAAGTTACCGGTATCCAGCGTCGAACGCTCGTGCTCGTACAGATCGCCGCCGATCGTCACCGCGTCAACTCGCAGCTCTAACGCCAGGTCGATAAAGCGCCGGAACGCATCCCGCAGCTCCTGCCGCCGGGCCGCCGCGATCGATGCGTTCATGCCGAGCCCGCTGTACTGACGGTCGAGGTGGACGTCGGCGGTGTGAAGTATGCGCATCTGCTTAGACATCTTCGCGTTTCCACTCATTCTAACGCCCGCCGGATGCCCGTCAACCGCCGAGTGGCACACAAACAAAAGCGGGCCGCTCTCGCGGCCCGCTTTAGTGGGGGCGATCTCCAGTTATCGTGTGTTAGCGACAGGAGCCGACGCGGAGGCTGGGCCCTACCCAGATGCCCACGGCGTTGCGCTCTTGCTCAAGCGTGGAGCGCTCCGCGTCAGGCTTGCGCTCGGTGTGCGGAAGTACGTTCCGCGCCTCCCTCTCGCGCTCACGCTGCATCGCCCAGACCAGTTCGTCAGGCATGAAGCTCATCATTGCGGGTGCTCTCCTTTCTCGGCCTTCTGCCAGAAGGTACCGCTCATATTGATTTGATTGCCGGAAACAGGGCCAGATCTCGACGTTTGGTTTGAGTGATCATCTTCCACTGTCAGATTACTACAGTGCATTGTGTGTTAATGTGACCGGCGTCACACGATCTAGTTAACACCCCTGTTACCCGGGCGATCCACGCAGGCCCGGGCCAGCACTCGCGGTGAGACGCCCGGCCTCACCTATTCAAAGGAATCGGACGGGCTTTGGTCTTCCTCTTCCAACCCGTCCCTGTTCCCCGTACAATCGCCTCAGCTATCGGGGTTGTAATGTGAGGCGCGGACTTACTCCTTGCCGCATCTGCCGCAGCCGTGGACGACTTCTCGCCGCCGCCCGAAGTCTCCGTGAGCAACGGCCTCGTGGCAGTGAAGTACGTACCGCAAACGATCTCTGGCGACGTTAACTGCGACGGAAAAGTGACACCGAGCGACGTCATACAGGCGCTCGGCTACAGCCTGGGGGTCAGCGCAGCGTTCTGCTGGCGCTACGGCGACATCAACTGCGACGGGGTTATCGAAGCGAGCGACGCCCTCGCTATGCTCGACTTCCTCCCCGGGATCGAGGCTGCCCTGCCTGGCGGTTGCCCCGGTACCGGCTAGTCACGAGGCTCCCGCCTGTGGCGGGGCCAGATCCGGCGAACGATGCTGCCCAGCAACGCGCCGCGCACGTCCGGCCACGCTTCTTTGAGCAGAGCCGCCTGGCCCCCATCAATCTCCTTGTGTCCGAATCGCGACTTAGTATAGGCGTCAGCGAGCACGGGGAAGTCCCGCACGCCGCGGAACCGCTTGCCCAGGCCCGTGGCGTAATCGTGCGGCGTTTGCCCGGGAAGCGGCGGCGATCCTCCCCAGCTCGCCAGGCGGACTGTCTTCTCCCAGACTTGCTGCGGGTACGGCAGGCCTGACACCGACCGCTGCCAGCCCAGCCCGATCGCGCCGATCAAGGCCGCGATAAAGGCCAGCACCCCGAGCGCCAGCCAGTCCGTGCCGGTTGCGCCGCCGCCCAGGCTGACGCCGCCTTGCGGAGAGTCCTGCGAGATGTCGCCCGGGGGGACGTTGGTGATCGGGTCGGCCCCGGCCGGCAGGAACTTCGTTATCCCCGGATCGAGGCCGGCGATCGGCGGCGGAGCATCGCTGATGGTGGGCGCGATCTGGGACGAGCGGTCCGGCGTGGGGTTGAACGCCACCCAGCCGTGGTCCGGGAAGTAGACCTCCGGCCAGGCATATGAGTTCTGGTCTTTCACCGTGTAAGCGCCGGTCGCGTCCTTGTCCGAATCGTCGACCGCGAACCCCACGGCAAGCCGCGCCGGGATGCCAAGCGTTCGCAGCATGACGACCATCGCCGAGGCGTGGTAGTCGAAGTAGCCGCGCAGACGATCGAAGAGGAAGTAGTCCACCGTGTCGCGCCCCGGCGGCGTGTCCGGCACCTTGTAGTCGATGCCATAGTTCTTGCGCAGGAAGTCCTGGATGGCGACGGCCACGTCGTACGGGGGCACCGGCAGGCCGAGCTCGGTAGACGGCGCGCCGAGCAGGTGGGGCGTCGCGGCAGCGGCTGCAGCGTCGATTACCGTCACCGCCAAGCCGTGCACTCGGCCGGGCAGATCCGATGGCAACTGCAGGTACTCGTTCGTCACCCAGTCTGGATAGCTCGTCCCGGCATTGCGCAATTCGTCCACCGAGTATGCCGGAATAAAGCCCGTCACGTCGTACGACTCATAGCGCTTGATGCGGCCGCCGGGGTCAAGCCCTTCGGCATCCCCGATGAGCCCGAACCGGTCGATGGACGCTATATCGACGAAAGTGACGTTCCCGAGTGGGTCGCGCTCGACACTGATGCCGACCTCGTTCGGCTTGAGCTGGGTGGCCAGCACCTCGGCATCCGACACATCGCGGCCGCCGCCAGGCATCAGAACCGGGCGGCTGGTAAAGCTCGATGCTGGAATCTGAACCGTAAGGTTGTGGCTGACCGACACCGGTTCGCCGGGGGAGAAGATGACCGTACCGACCACCGTCTTTGCGCTCATTTGGATGTGCAGCGGAACCAGCTCGCCGGCGATCTTGCCACTCGTGATCTGGTCCTGCAACGTCTGCTCGTTCGACGGCGGCAGAGACGGGGCCGTCACCCGCGCGCCTGTCTGCCAGCCCCCGGTCTCGTAGTCGTCATACGTAGACCCGCGCAGCAGCAGCGAGCCCTGGAGCCGCGGGTCAGACGGCGTTACAGACATGAGTTCCGTGTTGCCCAGTGAGACCGAACCCTGGAATGGCAGCGTCCCGGAGTAGGCGTGGATCGGGATGACCGTCTTCGACTGCAGCGGCCCGGCCAATCGCGCGAAACGCGCGCCGAAGTTGATCGTGTCCTCGGCGATCGCCTGCACTGGCGCCGGCGTGCTGAGACCTGCCGGCAGCGCCCACGCGCCCAGGATCAACAACAGAAGCACCCAGAAGCTGAAGTTCAGGAACGTCAGGTTGATCATCGCGGGGTACTGCGCCTTCTCGCGCCGCCAGGCCGCTATGCTGGAGAGCAGGTTCGTCTGCATCACCAGCAGGAAGCCGCACAGCATGTAGATGGCGATCGCGCCGGTCAGGTTGTCGCCGACAAGGGCCAAGTCCAGGAACAGCGCGGCGCCGCCCGGAATCAGGCCGATCCAGGCGTTATGCCAGCGGTAAACACTCCAGACCAGCAGCATCACGCCGAGCCACGTCACGGTGAGGATCAGCACATTGAACGGCAGCGGATCGTTCGTCACGGTGTTCGTCGAGACGATGTGGAACCAGGCTGAGAAGCGGTCGTGCACTGTGATCAGTCGTTCGTGCAGGGTTCCGGGCCCAGCCATCACGAGCGTCTGCCAGCCAACGACGGCCGCGCCGGTCAGAATGACGAGCGGCCCCGCCAGAAGGACGTTCAGCCTGGAGCGAGCCAGCAGCGTTCCCGTCAGCACGGCGACCACCGACACGATCGTCAGCGGCGGCATGTTCGCCCGCCAGCCGCCGTCCTCGAGGGCGGCCGACACGGCCGTCACGGGCCCCATCAGCAGCCCGAGCGTGATCAGCGTCTCCCAGTCAAGCAGCCCGCCCGACAGGCGCTTCAGATAAGCGAGCGGCGATGCCGTCGCCGGCTTTGCGGCCGCAGCCGGGCGGACCATCTCCGCCACTAGCGCACCGCCGCCCTGGGTCGCTCGGGGATCGCTTCGCCAACGATACCCGCCGGCCCAAGCATCAGGGAGATGTCAGACTGGCCTCGTACGACATAGGTCACGATGCCGCTGGCCGCGAGCGCATCCGTAGGCAGCGGGCCCGCATCTTGACGCCCGAAGCTTTCGGCGTCCAACAGCACGACGGCGGCGCGCGCGCCCCTTTGCAGCAACACGCCGAGCGCGTTCACCCACTCTCCGTCCACCGACGAAGTGATAATAATTGCCGTCGTGTGCCTGCCCAACCTCCGGCCCTCCTGCTGGAGCAGCTCGGCCAGCGGTACCGATCCCTGCGCATCTGCCACGGCCAGCGCTTCCAGAATGCGTCCGTACTGCTGGCCGCCGCGCACCGGGTCCATGACGACTTTTTCGGCGCCTTCCATCATCAGACCGATCATCCGGTTCGATTGCAGGAAGCGATATGCCAGCGATGCCGCGATGCGCACGGCGTACTCTTCGGTGCTCTCGTCGTCGTGGCCGGCCTGCACCGGCGCGTGCATGTCTACCACCAGCCAGATGTTGCTCGTCGGGTCCATCTCAAACGTCTTCACCATCAGCCGGCCCAGGCGCGCCGTGCTCTTCCAGTGGATGCGGTTGTAGCTGTCTCCCGCGTAATACTCGCGGACGCCTGAGGCGTTGGGAGTCACGTAGTGCGTGCGTTTGTGCACGACGCCCTCGCCCGGCAGCTGGGCGCCCGGGGCCCAGAAGTATGGCAGCTCCTCTGGTTGTGGCAGCACGATTAGCTTCTGGCGGCTGCCGTAGGCACGCGTGATACGGAAAAGCCCGAACGGGTCACCGGTTGTGATGCGCACCGGCCCGGCGGAGTAGACGCCGCGACGCTGGCAGCGCGTGGTGACCTTCCAGTTGCGCGTGCCTTTCGCCGGCAGCGTGATCACCGTTTTCGCGGCGTGGCCGGGCATCGTTGTTTCGTCCGACACCTCCAGCCAGAGCTTCGTGAACATGCTGCGGCTCTTCAGGCGCAGGCGGGTCTCGGCCTCTTGCCCAACCTGAAGGCGGTCCGTCGTCCGTTCGACTTCCACCTTCAGACCCTTGGCCATGATCCGCGACCAGATGAAGCAGAGCGGGATGAGGGCCGCCATCAGGTAAGCGCCACGATAGAAGAGCCAGTGCCCGGTGACGCCCGCGAGCACGATCACCGCCGTCAGCGCGACGAGAACGCAGAGCAAGTTGTAATTGCGGACTCCGAGGTCGACAGTCGCGACGACGGCGACAAGGGGGAAACGCAGGACGCGCGCGATCAGCCTGCCAGGCATCTAACCGGCCCTCGGGCGGACTCCGGGGACAGGGACGCGGTCGACGCACTCCTGGATGGCCTGCTTCTCCGTGATCCCCTTGACGCGGGCCTGGGCGTTGAGGATCACGCGGTGGACCAGTGTCGGGTACGCCAACCGCTTAACGTCGTCCGGCAGTACGTAGTCCCGTCCATCCAGGATCGCCTGTGCCTGGCCCAGCCGCTGCAGCGCGAGGGAGGCCCGCGGCGAGCCGCCCAGGTAGACGCTCGGGTGGTGGCGCGTGGCGTCGACAAGCTTGACGACGTACTCCTGGATTAGCACATCTACGTAGATCTCGCGCACGGCCGCCTGCAGTCCCAACACATCGCTCGATCCGCAGACCTGCCCAAGCTCGCCGACGGGGTGGCCGTGCAACTGGCGCTCCATCATCGAGCGCTCATCTTCCGGGGAGGGATAGCCGATCTCCAGCCGAATCAGGAAGCGGTCGAGCTGGGCCTCCGGCAGCGGGAACGTGCCCTCGTACTCGATCGGGTTTTGCGTCGCCATAACCATGAAGGGGTCGGGCGTCTGGTGCGATATCCCGTCCACCGTCACCTGCCGCTCCTCCATCGCCTCCAGCAGGGCAGACTGCGCCTTCGGGGTTGCGCGGTTGATCTCGTCGGCGAGGACGATCTGGGATAACACCGGCCCCGGGCGGAACTCGAAGTCCATGGTGCTCTGGTTGTAGACCGAAACGCCAGTGACGTCGCTGGGCAGAAGGTCCGGCGTGAACTGGATGCGGTTGAAGGAGCAGCCGCTGGACTTGGCCAGGCTGCGGGCCAGCATCGTCTTGCCGACGCCCGGCACGTCCTCGATCAGCAGGTGGCCGCCGCACATCAGCGTCATCACCGCGAGCTCTACCTGCTCGCGCTTGCCGATGATCACGCCTTCGACGTTGCTGACGATGCTCTGGGCGATCTCTCGTGGGTCCAAGATTGGGGCGCCCTTCTGTGGAATCTTTCCTAAGTAACGACGCGCAGCCACGTTTGGTTCCGCTTCGCCGCATTCAAGAGTACGGCCCACCCTAAATCGTGGCAATAGACACGTTATCCGTGACTTGTAACAGGCGCGGGAATGGCTTCAGGCTGAGGGCCTGACCCCCGGAAAAACGGCGCTGAGGTGAGAGCCTGCCGCCCACGCATAACGTGTCTTGTTGCCCGAGTTCGTTTGGTAATTTCGTGTTTGTGGGATTACGGAGCAATTCCGGAATGAGACGGTATGGCGACGTGAAATCATATCTGCGCTGCGAGAATGGTCTTTCGTATTGACCGATTATAATTGCAGTTTCGGCGTCCAAAAGCGCACATTATGTTTAGCGTATTTCCGGCTTTGGTGGGTTCCTGTCCACCGCATCTCCAGCCTGGAAGCGCGACGCGTCTGGCCGAACGATTGGCATGTTCGTGCGATGACATTTTCGCTGCCTCCAAGTTACTGATCGAACTCTCCCGGCCGCCCCGGCTGGCCGCGTGTTGCTGTATACTAACCTTCACTCTGGCGACTGGATAGCTCCGTGCGGTTCATCATCATTATCGGCGTGGTAGCCTCTTTCACGGTGTTGGCGGCTACCCTGTTGGCGGGCGGTTCCGAGGCGAGCGCGCCGGGGATCCAGGGCGACATCAACTGCAGCGGCCACGTCGATTCCGTCGACGTCATGCAGATCCTACGCCTTTCGGCAGGCCTCTCCGCCGACGCCAATTGCCTGGCGCTGGGCGACGTGAATTGTGACGGCGACGTGGACTCGGACGACGCGCTCCTGGAACTCAAGTACGACGCTGGCATTCACGCCAGCAGTGCAGCCGGCCTGTCGGCAAACAGCGCCCAGAATTGCCCGCCCATCGGCTCCCCCGTCGGGTCGCCTACGCCCTCTCCGACCGCCTCCCGTAGCCCGACGCCGAAAGCGACACCGATAAGCACCCCGACGCGGTCTCCGACACTGACGCCGACGCCAACCCCAACGCCCACGCCGACACCGACGCCGACCGCCACTCCTACCGCGACGCCCTCTCCCACGCCGACGCCCATACCCACACCGACACCGACCTGCGCGCCGGGCGCCGCGGGTTGCGGCTGGAAGACTGGCGACCTGACGACGTACGACCAGCTCGGCTGGGATCCAAACCCGGGGTCGATCCTGACCAACGGATTCTCGAGCGTTTACGGCGGCTCGTCGCTCGTGATCGGTGGCAACTTCTTCCTGTCGTTCACCAGCGGAAGCGCGGTCCTCGCCTACATCCCTTCGGTTGGCGCGGCCGGACCTCTGACGAAAACTATGGAGAACCCGATCGATACGTCGTCAGGGTCGTTCGGCGGCGACGTGCTCGCACTGCAGCTCGACGTCGACTTCTCCGACGCGACCAAGCTGAGCAGCAGCACCGGTTACAAGTTCGGCGATCTCACCCTGTGCTCGATGACGCCGTCGACCCTGAACAACCTGACCGTGCGCCAGTTCGACACGATCGTGAACGCGCTGCTAGGCGGAGGCTCCTCGGGCGGGTTCACGATCGCCGACATCGGCACGCTCGACCCGGTCACCGCTAGCCTCGCGAGAGCGTTCGAGGGTGGCACCCCGAGCGACTTCGCTCAGCAGCACGTCGTCCACGGCGCGTGCCCGTAGACGGCTAAGGCCCCTCGTAGTGCCAGATCACGTTGCGGACGGCGCCTGCCCCTGAAGGTCCTCACAGACCGGCTTTCGTATCCTCCAGAGGCGGACAAGTTCTAGCGGGGACGGGGATCGAACCCGCGACCCTCTGCTCTCCCGGCCGCTCCGGCTGGCCGCGTGTTGCTGTATACTAACGTTCACCTCGGCGACTGGACAATTTCGTGCGTTTCATAATCATCATCGGCTCCGGGCCGATCGTTTATCGGGCAGGCGGCGGAGTTCGACTACTTCGGGTTGCAGGCCTGCCGGTCGTAAAGCGCTGCTAGAATCAAGGCTGGATGCGTGCGAACGACGGCAAGGCTCTGAGCGAGGTCCAGCGCGGCTACATGGCTGCATGGCCTGCATGTTGCGCCCCGGCGATGGTAGTGATGGGGAAGGGGAAGGCGGATGGCCAAACAGGACATGAAGTTGACCCCTAAAGTGCCTGTCAATTCAGGCGCTTCCATTTCGTTGAAGAACGAAGGCGTACCTCTGCTTCGCGACATCGTTACGCGTCTAACAGACAAGAGCCCCAATGTCGGAGATGTGGCAAGGACAGCTCTGCACGTCTGCAACCTCATGGGTTGGCGGGACGCAGCCCAGTGGATCAGTCAGGAGCTCAATGGATATGACCCAGACGCCCCTGCACCGCGTCATAGGCACGTCGTAGCTCGCGTTCGGTGGCGGCCGTATGGCCTAGAGGCTCTGACTAGTCAGGTCGAATGGGAAGTGATGCGGGGCGCCACCAAGGGTCGACCCATTCCGTGGATCATCAGGTCTAGCCTAGACGAGGTCATGCGCAATGCGGCGGGTCCCGACGTGGCCGTTCATGATAGCGATGAAGAAGAACGTTTGGCTGAATCGGATGGACGCAAAGTAAGGGGACACGACCAGACGATCATTGAGTCAACTCAATATCAGCAATGCCTTGAGTCCTTGCGGAACCAGTTGTTTAGCTGGGCGTCGCAGAGCTATTCCGCATCACGGGTGGGTGATCTCGCCGGTGACACGTGGTCTTCATTCAGGCGCGTGGTAGACGAAGCGCTCGTCAAATTAGACATGGGAGATCACCTAACCGCGATCGAGACCGGACTGACCTCGTCAAATTCGCAGGACTGGCGTCTAGCGATGTACGGCGTCCGCGATGTGATCCGAGACCTTGGAAATCAGCTATGGCTCGTGGCTGATGAGACGTACCCCTATCTTGACAACGATAACGGCAAACCCATTCGCGTCACGGAACTAGAATAAGTTAATCGGCTATGGGCCTACTTGCACCAAAAGGGTGTCACGGGCCGAACCGGAAAGTATCTCCGGGCCGAACTTTGGCGCATTCATGCCCTTGACGATTTTGCGAACAAGGCCCACAAGGGCGCAACTCAGGACGAACTGCGGTTGGCAGTTATCGGGATATACACAGTACTCGGGGAGCTGGTTACCAGGACGGATCTGCAGCCGGTGACTGAGGTAGTTGCACCGGACAAGGAGACTGACGATGCCCAGAGCAATTGGAATTGACCTGGGGACGACTAACAGCTGCGTCGCGGTGATGGAGGGCAACGAGCCCGTCGTCGTGGTGGGTGGAGCTACCTGAACAGTCACCCGCTGCACACAGGCTTGGACGTGGAGCCGCGTTTTACATGCTGGGGTCCGCTAGGTCCTCTATGTCGATGTCCTGCGACTCCGAAAGGTCTCGAACCAACTCCTGACCGTGTTCATCATCTGAACCGTTGCATTGGCTCTGCCTTGTCCTTCACTGTGCCGCTGCTCTCTGTCCCATCAACGGTTCAGTGATGCGGCGGACAGTTGAATTGCGTCGGTCCAAGCCACGTTAAACAGCCCCTCAAGCACCGCTGAAGAACTCTTCGTCTAGATCATACGTCACACGGGGGCGTGTTCGAACACCTAGGCTGTGTTCGATCATGACGTTAATCAGGTCTGACCCGTTGACGAGTTCAACTGCCTTGTCGTGGGCCTCGCCGCCTGCGACCTCTCTGGCGCCCGCAGTGTAGTCCGACGTAGTGATGAAGAGAAGGCGATCCGCACGATGCGACCAGCGATCGCGCAGGTAGCTGATGTCCTTGGGGCCAACATTCCCAGAGTGCCTCTTTACCTGGACAGCGACCTTGGCGGTGATCAGCGGGCTGTTCAGATAAGTGATCAGATCGACGCCCTCATCACCAGACTGGCCAACTACTTTCGTGTCACGGAATCCCAGAGCATCGAGCAGGCGAGCAACGATCAACTCGAATTCGTAGCCTTCTAGCTTGTTCAAGCGCTCGATGAGGGCCACTCTAACGCTATCTCGGTCTCCAACATGGGGTGATTCGCCCGTCGCGAGCGGCACGCGTTCACGATCCGGGGTTCGGAGAACGGCACGTCCGGCAGAGGAATCGACGCTTCGTCTCGGCGTTTTGGCTGGTGCAGCTCGGACGGTCCTCGCCCAGTCAGCGCCGAGCAAAGCGGGCAATGCCTCAGAGCCACCCAGGAACTGTGTCGTCCGCTCACGGGAGGGCGCGCCGCGCTGTAGAAGGTCCTCAATTAGCGCATCCTTCGCGGCCGGGACCACCGACCACATGCGGTATTCATCGACGAGTAGTCCACGCCTCCTAAGGTGGTCGCGAGCCCAGTGGATCATATTGAGAAAGACTTTGGTCTTGCCATCCGTACGGGTGAGGGCGAGATCATCGGCGGTCAATTTCGGAAAGTGCCGCGCCACTGGATCGTAGAGCTCAAGCGGGCGTGAAGGCTCTCGCCGGCGCGAAAGCTCCAGCAGTAACGCCAGATCAACGTCTTTGTAGGATGGAATCGCCACGGTTCGGGTAAACCTTTCGCAGCAGGTGTCGGAATCTGCTGAGCAGTATAGCAGCGACGAACGAGCAGGGGACGGACGGGCGGCGACGTCCCCGTTGGCAGGCAATCCCGGCTAGCCAGCCCTGGAGGGCGACTTGAACTCCTGCCCATCCGCCAGCCGGTAGCACAGGTGCACGACGCACCTTCGGGCTTGACCACGGTCCCAGCGAGCCGAGTTAGAGCCGGCGAATCGTCTCCAAAGTCGCGCGACGCGAGAGGCGCGTCATCAGCAGGGCGGCGATGGTGATGCTGGCGGTGGTCGCGGCTATCACGCCGGCGAGGTAGAGCCACGGGACTCTCTCAATGACTGCCGTCACACCAGCAAGCTGCTAGAGGTCGAAGATATCGCCCTCCATGCCACCTTGCACCGCCACCGGCCCGGCGTCGCGTGCCGCCTCGTTAGTCATCGCATCGAGGCGATCGTCATCATGGTTGGGGTCGTGGTGGAAGGTGACGAGCCGCCTGGCACCGGCCGCCCGCGCGAGCGCCAGGGATTGCGTGGGCGTGCTGTGCCCCCAGCCCACGCGCTGGGCGTATTCCTCCTCGTCGTACTGCGAGTCGTGCAAGAGGATGTCTACGCCTTCAGCCAGCGCGACACCAGACATCCACCGGGGGTCCAGTGAGGCGGCCCCGAGGACGACCTCGTGATCGGGGAGATAGGCGACGGACGAACCACCTTCGCTGATCCGAAAGCCCATCGTAGGGCCGGGGTGGCAGACCAGGTCCGAGGTCACTTGCAAGGCGCCGAGTGCGAACGTCTTGCGCGGAGCGTCGTGGAGGACGAGCTTGCAGGTGAAGTCGCGAATGCACACTGGGAAGAGCGGGGGCGAGAGGTAGCGCGCGAGGCGCCGATGGAGGGTCATCGTGGTGGACGGCGGGCCCCAGATGTGGACTTCGATGCCGGGGTTGAAGAGCGGCGCGAAGAAACCGAGGCCCTGCAGGTGGTCCATATGGAAGTGGGTAAGAAGGATGTCCATCCGCTTGAGGTCGCGGTTTGTGGCTGAAGCAGCGTTGCGGATGCCGGTGCCGGCGTCGAGCATGACGACTGCGCCATCGTCGCCGGTGACCTCGACGCATGATGTGTTCCCACCGTAACGCACCATCTCTGGACCGATGTGCGGGAACGATCCGCGCGCGCCAAGCAGCTTCACCTTCACTCGGCCGGCTCCCAGAAGACGGCCATCGCGCCCAGGTAGCTCCCGCCCTGCACCAACAGCGGCAACTCCGTAATATCCAGCAGCCGCGTGGCGCCGTCGAGCGCTGTTATCCGCACGCGCTGGTGGGCTGGCTGCCGATCGTTGAGAGCTTTCGCCAGCGGCAGGTCGTCCGGGCCCAGCGGCTCCCCGTCCGGCTTCGACGCGCGGAAGATCGACGCCAGGTCCTTCCAGCGCATCTCGCCCGCCTCATCGAAGCGCCGGCCCAGCAGCTCCTCGGCCGGCTCGTTGTAGTACAGGAGCTCGCCCTTCTCCCCGGCGATCCAGACGGGCATTGCCATGTGGCTGGCCCACTGGCGCAGCAGGATGATCTCGATGGGATGTTGTTTAGTCATGGCTGTGCCTCGTCCTTCCAGCGCACTTCGTACACCCTTACCGGCTCCTCGAACCCTTTGAGCGCATGGCCGCGGCGGTCGTTGAACAAAAACCTCTTCCCGGCCACAGGTTGCGGCACCACATCAGAGATGAGAATCTCGCCACCACCCCGCCCCTCCCCACAAAGGGAAGGAATCTGGGGGACACCCCCAGGCCCCCGGCAGAGGCGGGCTCGGCCCCCTCTGCACTCCCGGTGCCGGCGCTGTATCGAAGCTCATGGCTGGTACCTCGACACTGGATGGTCTTCGCTCATTCGCGGGGAATACGCCCGACCCCACCTCTCCATGTGAGGGAAGAGGAAGTTGGGGGACACCCCCAGACCCCCGGCAGAGGCGGGCTCCGACCCCTCTGCACTCCCGCGGCGCGGCGACTCTGCCGAAAGTCACGGGTACCACCGAACGTGATTCAAGGTAACTCCATCCAAGGCCCAGGATCATTTCTAAAGATCATCGTGACCGCCTCACAGCCCCTCTCCAATGGGTAAATGGAAGCTGGGGGACACCCCCAGACCCCCGGCAGAGGCGGGCTCCGCCCCTCTGCACTCTCCCGGTGCCGGCGCTCTAGCGAAGCTCGTGGCTGGTACCTCGACGCTGGATGATCTTTGTGCATTCGCAAGGAATACGCCCGACCCCACCCCTCCCCCATGAGGGAAGAGGAACCTGGGGG
>DAINDD010000010.1:53125-54738 GCA_036732045.1 Chloroflexota bacterium | reverse complement strand
GTTGACCCAATTGTGAGGCTGGCGCGCTTTTACACCACTTGACGGGACGTGACCGTGGTCTCCGCCCCCCGCCCCCGGATTCGCCGCAGATTGACGCGGATTGTACGCAGATGAAGCGCGTAGACTCTCACAGCCGATAAGAGCGAATCAGCGGTTTCCGCGCTGCGTTGGCATCTGTTTATCCGCTGCGATCGGCTGTGAGACCCCCCGCCCGACATGCACAGCTTTCGATTCGAGCGTCGCTGTCCACGCCGTCCAACTGCCCGTTGTACACGGTTCACTTTCCACTAACGACCGTCCACTCGCCACATCTACACGGTTCCGTGTAAGATGGAGGGCATGGCGAAGAAGAACAAGAGGCGGGGCTGGGACGGCCGCCGGGTACGGGCTCTGCGCGAGTACCTGGGGGTCAGCCAGGACGCCCTCGCCGGTGAGCTCGGCACGCGCCAGCAGACGGTGAGCGAATGGGAGACCGGCCAGTACGCCCCGCGCGGCGCCACGGCGACGCTGCTCGGCATCATCGCTGAGCGCGCCGGGTTCGAGTACGAGGCGACCTCGCGGGTGAATGAGGGAAGCGGGAAGGAGGAAGAGAGCGACGCCAGCGCTAATTAAGGAAACGGGACCGAAGTACATTCCGGCGAGCGGGGGCAGCGGGGCCGCGCCGGCGCTCCTGGAGCGTGACCTCTGGCGTATTTGGGAAGGCCAGCGCTTCCCCAGGACGGCGCTGGTCACGGCCGACGGTACGCCCCTGCGTGTGATCTTTCGCGGGCGGGTGGGCGCCGGGCCGGGGCCGGACTTTCGCGGGGCGATCATCGCCGGACCGGGCGGCCTCCTCTGCGGGGACGTCGAGCTGCACGTGCGGACCAGCGACTTTCGCCGCCACGGCCACAGCCTGGACCCGGCCTACGCGGGCGTCGTTCTGCACGTCGTCTTCTTTCACGACGAGGCCGGCGAGACGGCGTTGCCCGGCGGCGGCACGGCGCCGGTTGTGGCGCTGGGCGGGCCGCGGGCGGAGCGCTGGCTGGAGCGACCGGCGCGTTGGGGCGAGCCCTGCCGCTCGGCCCTGGAGCGGATGGGCGCCTCGGGCGTCGGCGAAACGCTGGAGCGGTTGGGGGCGATGCGCTTTCGGCAGAAGGCGGCCGCCTGCCGACGGCGTCTGGCCACGGGGATCGGCCTCGAAGAGGCGCTCTGGTCGGCCCTGCTCGAGGCGCTGGCTTATGGCGGCGACCGCGAAGCGTTCCGGCGCGTGGCGGAAGCTACGCGGTGGGGAGACCTCCGCGCCGCACTGCTCGCCTTGCCGGAGAGATCGCGTGAACCGCGGGCAATCGCGCTGCTGACGGCATCGTACGAAGAGTTGGGCGTGCCGCCGCCAATACGGCCGTCGCGACCGGGGAATCGGCCGGAGGGACGCCTGGCGGGGGCGGCGGCGCTGGCCGCGCGCTTTGCCGGGCCGGGGCTCTCGGCGTCGCTGATCGGGCCGCTGGCTGAGCCGGAGGGTGCGGCTAAGCTGCTGGTCGCGGCGCTGACGGTGCCGCGCCTGGTCGGGCGCGCGAGGGCGATCGAAATCGTCGGCAACGCCGTGCTGCCGCTGGCCGCCGCGCTCTGCGGGGAAC
>DAINDD010000010.1:0-53115 GCA_036732045.1 Chloroflexota bacterium | reverse complement strand
GCGGGGAACCGGCCGCGAGCCGGATCGAGGCCGTCTTCGCCGAGCTGCCGCTGCCTGTCCGCTACGGAGCCGTGCGCCACCTCCACGAGGTCACCCGCCCGGAAGTCCGCCCAAACATGCGCCGCCAGCAGGGGATGCTCTACCTGCTGCACCAGTACTGCACGCAGGGCGGCTGCGGGAAGTGTCCGCTGTCGTGATGGAGCATGATGGGCGGGAGCATCACTTCCGGACTCTCATCTGCGTCGCATCTGTGCGAACCTGTACACAATTGGATTCCGCCCCTCGTCTGCGCCAAAAGGAAACAATCTGTGTTCATCTGTGGTCCCATCTGCGTAATCTGCGGCTGATTTAGCCGATGCGCAGTCCCGGAGCGATGTCCATGTCCAGCGGGGCGCTATCGCCGGCCTGCAGGCGGTGGAAGGCGCAGGCAGCGATCATGGCGCCGTTGTCTGTGCAGAGGGCGGGCGGCGGCACGAGCAGTGGCGCCGGTGAGCGCTCGGCGAGGGCGGCGCGCAGGGCGGTGTTGGCGGCGACGCCGCCGGACAGGATGACCTGGCGCGCGCCGTTGTCCTCGGCGGCCTGAACGGCCTTGGTGACCAGCGAATCGACGACCGACTCCTGGAAAGCGGCGGCCAGCTCAGCCGCTTCCGGCACCTCGCCCTCCTCGCCGCGGACGATTCGCTGCACCTTCGTCTTGAGGCCGCTGAAGCTGAAGTCGTAGGGCTGGTCGAGGCGAGCCCTGGGCAGGCGCAGCGAGAGATGCGGCGCACCCTGGGTCAAGCGGTCGATGGCCGGGCCGCCGGGAAAGCCGAGGCCCAGCAGCCGCGCCACCTTGTCAAACGCTTCGCCGGCGGCGTCGTCGACCGTCTGGCCGAGGCGCCGGTAGCGGCCGTGTCCCTCCATGAGGACGATGTCGCTGTGGCCGCCGGAGACGATGAGGACGAGCGCGGGGAACTCCGGCCCTTCCTCGCGGTCCAGCCAGGCGGCGTAGATGTGACCTTCGAGGTGGTTGACCGGTACCAACGGCAGGCCGTGGGCGTAGGCCAGTCCCTTGGCGTAGTTGAAGCCGACGAGGAGCGCTCCCGCCAGTCCCGGCCCGTACGTGACGGCGACGGCGTCGATATCGTCCATCGAGCAGGACGCCCGGTCGAGTGCCTCGTCCAGCACGGGGATGATCGCTTCGACGTGTTGGCGGGAGGCGAGCTCCGGCACGACGCCGCCGTACGTCGCGTGCAGCTCGACCTGGGACGAGACGACGCTGGAGAGCATCCGTACGCCGTCCTCGACGACGCCGATTGCCGTCTCGTCGCAGGACGTCTCGATGCCGAGGATCTTCACGGAACCACTGTGCCCGGCATGGCGGCGACGAGCAGCGCCGCGCCGTCGTTGGCGCCGCGTGTCAGGCGATACAGCTCGGGCAGCGCCTTTTCGCCGTCCAACGCCAGGGCTGCGGTGAGCTCGTGGCCGGCGATCGCGTCGGCGAGGCCGGGCGAGAGAAGCAGCAGACGGTCGCCATCGGCTAGCTCATAACGGTGAAACTCCGGCCAGAACTCGTCTTCCAGGCCCAGCGGCTCGTGCGCCTCGGGGAGGGTCGGCTGCACGAGGTCGGCACGGCCGCGGTGGAAGAAGACTGCGCGGGCCGGGCCGACTTGCGCCAGGTAGGCCTCGTTGTCGCGCGTGGCCAGGCAACTGACGCCGGCGGCCACGCGGTGCTCCTTCAGGCTGCGCCGGTTCCACTCGCGCAGGTTCTCGTTGGCGCTGCGGAGCGCCCGCAGGACACCGCCGGTGAGCGAGGCCTTGGAGTCGTGGAAGACGCGGCCGATGGCGTCTTTCATCTCGCCGCAGAACTCCTCGCTGCCGGGAGTGGCGGGCTCGACGAGCACGTAGACGTCCGAGGGCTCGTCTTGCCGGTCGTCGTCGCGATAGACGCCGACCCATGGCGTTTCCTCTTGTGCTTCACCGCCGGCGATGCCGAACTGGCCTACCCAGAGCATGGAACGATTATAAGTGGACGGTGGTTAGTGGTCAGCCGGGCGTGGGGCCCTCACCCCCTCACCCCTCTCGCGTGCTCGGGGGAGGGGCACTCCGCAGTGGAGAATCGTATCTGTGCCTGATCTGTGCGCATCAATGGCCAAATCAAAATCTCGTGCCAAATAATCTGCGTTCCATCTGCGAAAATCTGCGGCTAATTCTCGGGCGTGGAGTCAGCTGGCGACGGAGACGACGTCTTCTTCGCGGACGGAGGAGGGGCGCACGCGGTAGGTACAGGCTCGTTCGCCGCGCATCAGGCTGCGGGTCAGGCGGGCATCGCCGCCGGCCAGGATGCCGACGAACTCGACGTGCAGGGCGCAGACAGAGCGGTCGTGCTCGGCGATTTTGGGGAATGGGCAGCTGTACTCGTCGATGAAGTAGTCGCCGTCTTCGGCCTGCGACCAGTCGGTCATGCAGCCTTGCTCTTCCAGGATAGCCGCGGCTTCCCGGACTCGTTCGCCGAGCGGCTTGTCGCGCACGCGGTCTTCGTACGGGGAGGCGAGTCGCTTGGCCACCTGGTGCAGCATCTTGTGCAGCTTGTCGTTGCCCTGGCCGGAGCGGATCTCCGCGAGGAGGACGCTGGCCAGCAGGTCGTAGGTCTTGGGGAAAAGCGAGTCGGCCTTGGTGGTCAGCGAGTACACGAGCGTTGGTCGTCCGACCTTGCCCCGCTCCTCGTGAACCTCGACGAGGCCGTCTCGCTCGAGCACGGTCAGATGCTGGCGGATGCCTGTGGAGGTGAGGCCGAGAAGCTGGCCGAGCTCCTTCACGGTTCCCCTGCCGTGCCGCTGCAGGTACTCTAGTATCTGCTGACGGGTGGACTGCATCTGCAGGTTCGGGCCGTTCATGCACATATTTTAGCACTCTTGCCTACTTGCGGATTCATGCGATGAACAAGCGCCGTGACGACCCACTCGAGCTGAAGTACGACGCCGACGCCGTCATCGAGCGTGCGGCTGACCGCCTTCGGGCGCTTTTGGAGGACGCCGTGGCCCGGCTCGACCCGTTCCCGCCGTTCCCGGGCGCGTTCTTCTCGTATGGGATCGAGATCGAGGCGCCGGGCATGGAGTCGCCGGAGCGGGGTTGCATCGTCCTCGGCGAGGACGGTGCGTTCTACGAGCTGAAGATGGGTAACGACGTCCCGGCCTATGACCTCGAGTTCGCGGATCCAGTCGCTATGCGCGAGGAGAAGCTGGAACCGCTGGAGCTGCACCCGCGCGAGTATATCGTCTACGCCCACGCCGCGATCACCCGCGTCGCCGAGATCCTGCTCGAACGAGAGGCGGATGCTTGACCGGCGGGAAGCCGGAGGGTATCCGCCTCGCCAAGTTGATGGCGCGCCGGGGCGTGGCCTCCCGGCGCGCAGCTGAGGAGCTGATCGCCGCTGGCCTGGTCACCGTCAACGGCAAGGTCGCCGAAGTCGTGACGTTCGTCGACCCGCAGCGCGATGTGATAGCCCTGCGAGGCAAGCGGCTGCCCGACGAGCCGGGCCGGGCGTACTACGTGATGTACAAGCCGCGCGGCTACATCACCGGGCGCGAGGACCCGCAGGGCCGCCGAAGCGTGCTCGACCTCGTCGCGCACCTTGAGGTGCGCGTGGAGCCGGTGGGCCGGCTGGACTACGACACCGAGGGCGTGCTGCTGCTGACGAACGACGGACCCCTGGCGCACGAGCTGACGCACCCATCCCGCGAAATCGCCAAGCGCTACTCTGTCCGCGTTGAGGGTGTGCCGACGAAGGCGGACATCCGCGCCGTCTGCGAAGGCGTGCCGCTGGAAGACGGCACGACGGCGCCGGCGAAGGCCCGGCTGATCAACTCGGACGGGAAGTACGCCTGGCTCGAAGTGATCGTCACCGAGGGCCGCAACCGCCTCATCCGTCGCGTAATGAAAACGCTCGGCTACCCGGTCGTCGAGCTACGCCGCGAAGCCTTCGCCACCGTCGGCATCCACGGCCTCAAGCCCGGAGACGTGCGCCCGCTGACGCCGGAAGAGGTGGCGGAGCTGCAGGCCCTGGCCGCCGGCCCTAAGCCTCGGCGAGTGGTTGGTGGTTAGTGGACGATTCGAAAGGAATTCAACTGGCCTTGCTAGGTGGTCTGGGAGCCGGCGTAATGAATGGCGCCGGGTAAATCGTGCCGTAGGCTGTGCACCACGCGAACCCCGGGGGTAGCCCACCCGCCGGAATTGGCGCGGGCGAGTACGAAACGCAAGCTTCGCCACCGGAAACCACCGCGACGCCTAGGTTTTGAAGGTCCCCGCTAGTTGAGTTTTTGACGTATGCGCCATTCCCGATACCGGCAGCAATCCTGCCCGGCCCGGGAGGATCAATATAGCCAGCCTCCAGCATGGCTTCGACTGCTTGCCGATCTGAAACCTGAGGGTCGGGGGCGAACGGTACGAAGGAGGAATTGTCAAGCACATATGCTCCGAGGCCTTGGTCAACAACGAATGTCACGACAGTGTGCTCCTCGCCCGGACCAGTTCTACCCGTAACGACCTTAACATCCGTCACCGCGCCGGTGGCGTTTGGTGGGTGGACGGTCGTGAGTACACCGTCTCTTATCTGGCCTATTTGACCGCTCTGCGTTCCGACTACTTGGATAGTTGCGTCGGCAGTCACCGCGACAGCCGTAACGCAATCACTGTCGGGTAACGGTGGCTGGAACGGCGGTACTGTTTGCACTGCGACGCAGCGTCCCTGACCAGCCGGGGTGGCGAGTGGTCTTACTACTTCCAGTATCCCGCCGCCAGCGAGGAAGAGGAGCGCAGCGACAATCGAAAGGAGAAGGTACCAACGCTTTCTCGCAATTCTCATGATCTCCTCCTCGGTCGGCTATTGCGCCGGCCAAGAACAGGAATAAACATACCACGTGCTTATATTGGGACCGCTACCTACTGAAGTTTGGTTGGCGGGGTCGTACGGAATCGCTCACTCAGACGGGCGGAGCCAATCCGAGGCGCATCCCGCGGCCCAAAAAGATAATCTGCGTCCCATCTGCTTCCATCCGCGTAATCTGCGCTCACTTCCCCACGTAGTCGCCGCTCTTGCCGCCGGTCTTGCGGACGAGGCGGATGTCGCCGATCCGCATGTCTTTCTGCGCCGCCTTCAGCATGTCGTAGACGGTCAGCGCCGCTACAGTCACGGCCGTCAGCGCCTCCATCTCGACGCCGGTCCTGGCGGTGGTTCGCACGGTCGCGGTGATGTCGATGGCGCCGCGCGTTTCGTCTGGCGCAAGTTCGACGTCGATGGCGGTTAGCGGCAGCGGGTGGCAGAGCGGAATCAGCTCATTGGTGTGCTTGGCGGCCATGATGCCGGCGAGGCGGGCTGTCGTTAGCACGTCGCCTTTGGCCGCGCGGCCGGATGTTGCCAGGGCCAGCGTCTCGGCGGTCATGTAGACGCTGCCGGCCGCTTTCGCCTCGCGCGCGGTCTCCGCTTTCGCCGTCACGTCCACCATGCGCGGACGGCCGGCGTCGTCCAGGTGTGAGAGCTTGTCCGCCACGCGACCAGTTTACCCCGCAGGGGCCTGGGGCCCGATGGCCGGCGGCCGCAGGTATACAGGCGCTAGTAACGCCGACTCGTCCGTCTCGCCCGAAGCCAGTCGCCGGTACGCCAGCTCCGCGAGAGCGCCCGCGCGTCTCACGGAGGCTGATGGCGACGTTACGACGGCGAGGTCCGGCAGGAGTGTGGTCAGCGTGTCGTCGATCTCGCCGGTGAAGAGGGTGCGCTCCAGGACGGTGGCGGCCAGCGGTTCGGGCTTCGCGAGCTGCGGCGGTGCGATCTCCCGCCAGGGCGCGCCGCGGTAGACCGCCCAGGCCAGTTCGCCGCGCCCTGCCTTGTGCACGGCGACGATGTCGCCGTCGAACGCGGCGTGCGGGTAGGCGTCGAGCTCCAGCCGGCCGACGCCGACGCTTGGCAGGGCGAGCGCATGCGCCAGCGCCTTGACGACGGTAACGCCGACGCGCAGGCCGGTGTACATTCCGGGACCGGTGCAGACGAAGACCGCAGTCAGATCGGCCTTGGAGGCGCCCGCTTGCCCGAGCAGCCGCTCGACTGACGGGAGCAGCTCGACGGTGTGATTACGGCGGCAGCGCCAGGTCATCTCGGCGACCAGCGCTCCCTCCTGCGACAGTGCGATGGAGGCCAGCTCGGACGCGGTGTCGATGGACAGCTCCATCAGGCGCAGTCCTTCAGCGCTGCGGCCAGCGCCGTCGCTCGTTCCCCACGCGGCTCGATGTGCAGGCGTCGCGTCTCCTCGCCCGTCACCTCGAAGCGCAGATGCAGATGCTCTTCCGGCAGGACGTCGCCCGCGCGCTCCGGCCACTCGACGGCGAGCACGCCATCGGATGTCATCTCGTCCAGCGCGAGGTCCTGCACCTGCTCCGGCTCGTCGAGGCGGTAGAGGTCGGCGTGGTAGAGCTTTTCGCGGCCGGCGTACTCGCCCATGATCACGAACGACTTGGATGACACTGGCCCATCGAATCCGAGCCCGCGCGCCAGTCCCTGCACGAAGAGCGTCTTGCCCGCGCCGAGCTCGCCGGAGAGCAGCAGCACGTCGCCCGCCCGCAGCGCGCGGCCGAGCCGCTCGCCGATCGCGCGCGTGGCATCTGTTGAGGCCGAATCCAGCACGAGCGCCGCGCTCACCGGAAGGCGTCCCAGCCGCCGCGTTCGAATGTGATCTCGTTGCCGCCATCGTCCAGCATCCGCACGCGGTGCTCCGGATCGTCCACGATCTCGCCAATGACGGTGAGCTGCACGAAGCCGATCATCGGCGCCAGGGCGTCGAGGAGATCGCAGTCGGCAACCAGCACCAGCTCGTAGTCTTCGCCGCCGGTACATGCTAGGCGCAGCGCGTCGCCCGGGTACGCTGCGCGAAGTTCGCCGCTTAGCGGGATATCGGTGGCGCGAATCACGGCACCGACGCCCGAGCGCTCGCAGATGTGGCCGACATCCTGCAGCAGGCCGTCGGAGACGTCGATCGCGCAGGCCGCGCCGATCTTTGCCGCCATCCCGGCTGCGGCAAGGGGCGGCCGCGGCCAGAGGTGACGGCGTGCGAGCGGCTCGTCTGCCGACGCGCCTTCCCGGAGACGCCGGAGACCCGCGGCCGAGTCGCCCAACGTACCGGTGACGGCAATGACGTCGCCGGGCCGTGCGGCATCGCGGCGGAGGAGCAGCGGTTGGGCGTCACGGCGCTCCGCCTTGCCGACGAGTGCGACCGTAATCGACGTCTGCGGCGCGCGGACGACGTCGCCGCCTGCGACCATCAATCCGTACTCGCGGGCGCATTCGGCGAGGCCGGCGTAAAGGACCTCGACGTCGTCTACCGGCATCTCCGGCGGCAGCGCCAGCGTGACCAGGGCGAAGAGCGGCGTGCCGCCCATCGCCGCGATGTCGCTGACGCTGACGGCGAGCGCCTTCCAGCCAACATCCGCCCACGGCGCTTGCCCCACTACGAAGTGCACTCCTTCAACCATCGTGTCCGTAGTCGCGATGAGGTACTCCGAGCCAGCCCTCCAGACGGCGGCGTCATCGCCGATGCCGATGATCAGGTCGGGCGAGCCTTCGGCGGGAAGCATGCCGGTTAGCCGCTCGATGAGGCCGAACTCGCCGAGGTCAGATACGTTCACAGCGACATTGTACGAGGCGGCTCAGTCCAGCAGGGCGAAGATCGCCGTGCGGAGGCCGGGGACGTCGGCGGCTTCGGCGTCCGGGCGCTCGTCCCGGCTGCGCGGCTCCTGGCTGGCGTGACGGCCGGTGCGCAGGCGCACGGTGCGCATGCCGAGCTGCCTGGCGGGGACGATGTCGCAGTCGATGCGGTCGCCGACCATGATGCATTCTTCCGGGACCACGCCGAGGTCCTCGCAGGCGTGGAGGAAGAGGCGCACGTCCGGCTTGCGGTAACTGTGGGTGCCGCTCACCGCCTGCGATTGGAAGTACTTCGCGATGCCGTGCTGTTCCAGCCGCGCGATGACCTCCGCCGGCTGGTTCGCGGCGAGGCCGAGACGCAGGCCGCGAGCCGATAAGTCGGCGAGCAGCTCCGGCATTCCCTCGCGCAGCTGGAAAGAGCCGCGTTCGTGACTACGGCGGGCGACTTCGCGATAGACGGACGGCGCGATCTCTTCGTCACCTTCCGCAAGCTGCCAGATCACCGCTTCGTAGGCATTTGGGGCGAACGAGTCGACGGCTGACCGCCAGACCTCTGCGTAGCGCTCATCGGTTACGGGCATCCCGCCCTCAGCGAAAAGCGAGCGGATGTCCGCGTCGATCGCGCGTTCGTGCTCGACCTCGGTGCTCAGCGGCCCGCCGACGTCGAAGAGGACGCCGCGGATCGTCATTGCTGGTCGAGCGGCCGGTTGCTCTTCAGGTACCCGCGCATGAGCCGGCCTGCGTCCTCGGAGCGCATCGTCTTCCAGAACGCCTCTTGCTCGAACCGCAGCGCGTCGAGGAGGGGCATCTCGCTGCCCTTGAGGATGCACTGCTTGATCAGCGCGATGCTCAGCGGCGGCCGCTTTGCCAGTTCACCGGCCAGCTCCAGCGCTTCCTCGAGCACGCGTTCGGGCGCAACGGCCCGGTGCACGAGCCCGATGCGCTCCGCCGTCGCGCCGTCCACGGTGTTGCCGAGCAGCATAAGCTCCATCGCTTTGGCCAGGCCGAGCAAGCGCGTCATCCGCTGCGTGCCACCCGCACCGGGCAGAATCCCGACGCGCACTTCGGGTAGGCCCATCACACCTTCCGTCGATTTGATGCGGAAGTCGCAGGCCAGCGCGAGCTCGCAGCCGCCTCCCATCGCGGTTCCGTTGATCGCGGCGATCACCGGCACGCGCAGGTCTTGCAGAGCGAGCAACAGCTTGTGCATCCCGTGCAGCTCACCGCCCGCGCCAAACGACTCGCGATCCCGCGCGACGTCTGACGCGCCGGCCAGCTCCCCGACGTCGTAGTGCGTGATGAAGATGCCATCGACGCCGCCCGTGAGGACGAATACGCGCACCGACTCATCTGCCGCCACCTGAGCAGCCAGCGACGTCAACTCCTGGACGATCGTGGCGTTCAGGAAGTTCTGCGGCGGATTGTTGATCGTCGCGACGAGCGTGGCGCCCTCACGGCGCGTCTCCAGGTACTTGTAGTCAGTCATCACGCACTCCAGAACTCGTCGACGGCGCGCTGGTCGTCGTCGTAGACCCAGCACTCGGAGAGCTTGCCGTCGCGCAGATGGTAGACGAACACCCGGCGAACCTCCAGCGTGCGGCCGTCTCGCTCCCACTTCTCGTGCGCGAGGATGGCGCCGTGGCCGGGCCCGGCGAGGACGTCGTGCACCTTGATCAGCTTGCGGTTGGTCAGCTGCTGCACCTTCGCCAGAGCAGCGAGCGCGGCAGGCTTGCCAACGTGATCGCCCGCTAGCTGGCTCTGCCCGAAGTACTGCAGCACGAACTCGTCGTGGTACAGCCCGACGAGCGTTGCCGCGTCGCCGTCCTGCCAGGCCTGCGCGTAGGTGCGAACGATGGCTGCGTTGCCGTTGCGGTCCGCCGTGTCGTCGCCCCTCATGATTTTGCCGGTCGTAGCACTTGGACGTAGTCCTTTAGAGGAACAGGGTATTTTATGACCGCTCGGATTCGGTTAGACGGCTGGAAGCAAGCACCGAGCGCATCCCAAAGTACCTCCCAGGCGACGTTGATTCCAGGCTCGACCATCGCGCTGCTGAAACGCACCCGAATCTCTGCGGGACGAGCGTCAGCCCATGGCATTCTGGCGAAGAGCGGTCCGTTACTGGCTTGCGGTAGCCAGTCCTCCTCGGGCGTACCAATTTCGTAATGGACATTCATGGAGACTTTCAAGCCAGCCAAAGCTTTCTCAACGGTCTTCGCAGCCCTATCGATTTGCCTGGCCCTTGCCGGCGTGACGCGATAGTTTTCTGCTCGCGTAGGCAGTAGGTTCGCTCGCTTCTGGCCGGGCTTCACCCACCGCAGCCGTCTGACGACTCGGCAGCACCGTCAGGCATTCGTGCACTTCGGATAGGTGCGTCCCCGGCGCGAGCTCCGGGTCAGTCTTGAGCATTGTTGGCACCAGCGAGCCAACGACCAGCAGCGGCAGCGACTGCCGCCCGATCGCCGCGAGCTCCTCCGCCAGCAGTGCGTGCTTCGATGCGCAACTGCCCTCGCCGGCGGCTCGCGCGGAGGCGGCGTCGGGCGGCGTCGGGCGGCGACGGCCAGGCGTACGGCATTGCCTGCACGCGGCGAACGACGGCAGCGGCATCTACCGCCAAGGCACTTCGTAGACTCGCACTGGATCTTGGAACCCTTTCAATGCTGCCTCGCCGCGATCCAGGAACGGGAGCTGTTTGCCGATACAGAGATCTCGGACAACATTAGACACCAGGATGCACTCAGGGTCCGCGTGGGCGCAGACGCGCGAGGCCAGGATGACGGCCGAGCCGAAGAGGTCTTCATGCTCCGTAACTGGCTCGCCGGCGCTGAGACCTATCCGCACCCGCAGTGTGACCTCCGAATTCTCCCGGTTGTAGGCGGCAAGCGCCCTCTGGGTTGCGATCGAGCACTCGACCGCCCGCGCAACGGACGAGAAAGAAGCCATGATGCCGTCGCCGGTGTGCTTGACTTCACTGCCGCCGTGCGCGCTGAGAGCCTCGCGGATGATAGCGTCGTGAGTGCGCAGTAGCCGCATAGCGCCTTCGTCACCGAGGCGCTGCGTCAGTGCGGTTGAGCCCTCCATATCGGTAAACAGTATCGTGCGGAAGGCGCTCTCCGCCGGGGGCGGGTCTTCGCCCGAGTCGGGCTCCCACGGGTCCTCCTGCTCGAATGCGCCCAGCATCTCTTCCACACTCACCTCTGCCACCGGGATTATCTTGTCGGCGACGAACCCATTCGCCTCGCGGTGGACCGACGCGGCCGCGTCAACGTTCGGCGCCTCAACCAGACAGAAGGCCTTGCGCTGGTCCGGATCGAACCAGTACCGGCTGTACTTCACGCCGTACTTCCATTGAATTTCCAGGTCCCTTAAATGCGCCATTGCCAGATCTTTTACAGTTGCTTCCAACGGAACGTTGTGCAGATCCATGTAAAGTGGCATTTTCCTCAGTCCTCTGACGCTTACATCGAACTTGTATTCGAGTCTGATCTTACCCCTACCTGGACTTTCTAGACGTCTAATTGGCTGGCTTCTTGTCGCTCTTGGCGACCGGAGACTTCTTGCCGGCTGGTTGGCTCCCGGCGCGATCTCCGGATCGCCCGCCAGCGCCGAGGGGATCAACGGCCCGGCCACGAACATGGGCACCGAGAGCAGCCCGATCGCCGCCAGCTCCTCCGACAGCAGCGCGTGCTTCGATGCGCAGCTTCCATAGTCGGCGGCTCGCGCGGAGGCGGCGTCGGGCGGCGACGGCCAGGCGTAGGGCATTGTCTGGACGCGACGGACAATGGTGATGGCGGACTCGATGTCGGGCGTCATCGCGAGTGCGCAGCGTTTGGGCGAGGCATTTTCATAGGCCGATGTTGTGGCATCTCAGCTTCGTCGACGAAGGCCGCGTGGGCTGGCTGACTCGATGGATGCCTCGCCCCTACTTTTTGGTCGCCCAGTCCAGCACAAAGTTGATCAGCGTGCGCGTCGGGATGCCGGTGCTGCCCTTCACCCAGATGCCTTTCTCCTTGTCCGATTCGTCGGTGCCGGCCATGTCGATGTGCGCCCAGGGGGTGTCCTCGACGAAGAAGTGGAGGAACTTCGCGGCGTTAATTGCGCCGCCGGTGCGGGGGCCGGTGTTCTTGATGTCCGCCACTGTGCTGCGGAGTCCCTCGCGGTAGTCGTCGATCAGCGGAAAGCGCCACATCTTCTCGCCTGATTTCTCGCCGGCCTGCTCCAGCGCTGAGGCGATCTCGTCAGTCGTGGCGAAGAAGCCAGTGGCGCCGGGGCCCAGCGCGATCTGCATAGCGCCGGTCAGTGTGGCCACGTCGATGATCGGCGAGAGCTTCTCTTTGTTGGCGTAACAGATGGCGTCGGCCAGGACGAGGCGTCCCTCGGCGTCCGTGTTGATCACCTCGATCGTCTTGCCGTTCATCGCTCGCAGGATGTCGCCGGGACGAGTCGCGCTGCCGGAGGGCATGTTCTCGGCCGTCGGCACGAGGCAGGTCACGTTCAGCTTCGGCTTCAGCTTGCCGATCGCCCAGGTGGTCGAGATCACGGCGGCGGCGCCCGACATGTCGCCCTTCATCGCCTCCATGCCGGCCGCGGGCTTGATCGAGATGCCGCCTGAGTCAAACGTGATCCCCTTGCCGAGAAGGCCCAGCGTCTTCTTGCTCCCCGGGTCGCCTTTGTAGCGCAGAATGACGAACCGCGGCAGCGCAACGGAGCCGACGCCGACGCCCATCAGCGCGCCCATGCCGAGCTCGCGAATTTTGGCGTCATCCATGATCTCGCATTCGAGGCCGGCGTCCTTGGCCAGCTCCTTGGCGCGGTCAGCGAGGGCGGATGGCGGCAGCGAGTTGGCCGGCTCGTTGGCCATGTCGCGAGTGAAGTTCGCCGCTTGCGCCATGATCTGGCCGCGCGCGACGCCGCGCTTGATCGCGTCGGCCTTCTTGGCGTCGGTCTCGACGATCGTCAGCGTGTCCACGTCTCCTGTGTCTTCGTCCGCGCTGGCGCCGTTCTTGTACTTGCGGAAGCGGTAGCCGCCCATCTCGGCACCCTCGGCGATCGCCTGGGCACACGCTTCCGGGTCGAGGCCGGCGATGCCCGCGCCATGCAGGATCGTGGCCACGGTCCTGGCGCCGGCCGCCCGCGCGCGGCGGAGGGCCGTGCCGGTAATCTGGCGAATGACGTCGACGTTGAACTCGTCGCGCAGGCCAAGGCCCGCGACGATGACGCGCGGCGAGGGCATGCGTCCCAACGTGTGCACCAGCGCGACTTCGCCTTTCTTGCCCTTGATCTCGCCGTCGTCGATCAGGGTGCTGAGGCCGCCGTCCAGTGCTTTGTCGACGGCGCCGGTCGCGCCGCCGGGGCTGCTGACGCCCTGGAACAGGTTGACGATGATCGCCTTGGCGGCGCTCTTGGTGATATCGCCGGACTCAACGTTGATCTTCACGCTTGTCTCCTTACGCTCCGGGTGCCGAAGCAAGGCTGATGATACAGATGAGGTTCGGCGCGGGTCAAAGGGAGAGGTAAAGGAAGCCAGAGGGAAGGAAGAAGGAGACGCCCTCCCGAATAAATCTGCGTCAATCTGCGGCTACTCCGCAGCCTTGAGCGCCGCCAGGAAACCGTCAGGGTCCTGCAAGGAGATGGCGACGCTATCACATGGGAAGACGCCTAACGCTCGCGTGCGGGTCTTGAAACGCACCTCGACCACACCGCTGTGCGAGCCGAGCAGGCCGATCCGCCCGAGGAGGTTGCTGCGCAAGCCGATGCCGTTCCACCAGCGCATCTCGCGCTTGCGGGCGCCGGCGACGTCGCTAAGAGGGAACGTGTGGTCAAACATCAAGCCGAACCGGAAACGCACCGAGTCGTCCGTCACCTCAGCGAAGGAGGCCTGCCGGGTACCGCCGAGGGGGAACAGCATCGGTCGCCAGACCGGATCGATGCGCATCGGGAAGCGAACAGCCATTGCCTGGCGATGATACAAAATTGAGCCACAGATGGACACAGATGAAGCACAGATGATGAGTTCGTGCCGGCGATTGCGCCCGTCTAAATCTGTGTTCTATCTGTGCGCATCTGTGGCCGAAACAATAGTCTGCGCCCATCCGCGTTAATCCGCGGCTAACTCCGTCGCGGGCGGTCGCGGGCCGTCATTGCTTCGCGATGATACAGAATTGAGCCACAGATGGACACAGATGAAGCACAGATGATGAGTTCGCCGGCGATTGGGCCCGTCTAAATCTGTGTTCTATCTGTGCGCATCTGTGGCCGAAACAATAATCTGCGCCCATCCGCGTCGATCTGCGGCTAACTCCGTCGCGGGCGGCCGCGGGCTGGCTTGTCGGGCGCCGGCCGCTGGTTGCCCCAGAAGTCGAAGTTGCCCATTAGCAGGATCGTGCTGATCTGCGGGTCGGTCAGGCGCGAGCCCAACCGGGCATCTAGGTCCCGCATCGTGAGATTGGTCGTGATCACGGTGGGCAGAGAGGCGTTGTAGCGGTGGTTGATCAACTGGAATAGCTTCTCGTCGGCCCACGCCGTGTCGGACTGCGCGCCGAGGTCGTCGAGGACTAACAAAGGCGCGCTCCGCACTAGCTCGAGCGCGTCGTCGAACGACCCAGGTCTCTTACGGTCAAACGCCGACCTCAGCTTGTCGAGCAGGTCCGGCACGACGACGAACGTGACCCGCAGGCACGACTCCCGGCAGTAGTTCGCGACGGCTGCTGCAAGCCTTGTCTTCGCCCGACCAGTCTGCCCGGCGATGACAAGCCAATCTCGCGGGTTCTCGGCGAATCTTAGGCTCTGATGCAGTGCGTTCTCGATCGCGGGGATTTCCTGTGGCGGGAGCGATGCGATTGATTTCGGGTTAAACGTTTTGAATGTCATCGATTTGAGGAGAGGCAGGTCGAGTGCATCGAACTCCGCGCGGCCACCGCCGGAGCCGCCCTCCAGGTGATGCACCTGCGAGAGCGCCGGGTCGCCGAGCCGTGTCTGCAGGCGCTGGTCGAACGACGCCAGGTCTAGGTTCGTTGTGAAGACGGTGGCCAGCTGGGCGCTGTAGCGGTGGTTGATCAACTGGAAGAGCTTCTCCTCTACCCACGGCGTCGTGTTCTGGACGCCGAGGTCGTCGAGGATCAGCACCGGGGCGTTGCGGACGGTCTCGAACACCTCGTCGTACCCGGCCTCGGAGCCGGGCTGGTATGCCGCGCGCAGGTGGTCGAGGAGGTCCGGGACGACCATGAATAGTGCGCCCTGCCCGCTCTCGATGCACTTGCCGGCGATCGCCGCGGAGAGATGTGTCTTACCGGAGCCGCTCGGCCCGACGAGCACTAGCCAGCCCGCCGGTTGCGACGCGAACTCTTCGCCGGCTCGAGTCGCTGCAGCAAAGGCCTCCTGGTGCTGGGAGTTCGGGCTGCGGCCACGCGGGCTCAGGTTCTCGAACGTCAAGCGCGCCAGCGGGCCGAGGTTGCTGTAGCGCAGGAGCCGCGCGCGCTTGACGTCTTCCTGCTCATCGCGAGTGCAGTCGCAAGGGAACGCGCGCCCGAAGTCCGGATGCCCGAGGTGCACGGCCTTACGCACGAAGCCGGCCCCTTCACAGCGCGGACAGGAGTCGTCATCTTCCGAAGCGTCATCTGTTCGAAGATTGGTGGCGTTTGCCCTCAACGTATCGTCGTTCAAGCCAGTCGATTTGAGGATCTCGCCTATACTTTTCATCGCGTCCCTCTGTCTCCCAGCGCTGGAGGATCGCCCTCACGTAGCGCCAACTGCGTTTGTTCAGCTCCGCCGCCTCGCGGAAGGCCGCTTCGATCCACTCTGCCGGGTAGCATTCCTCCGCCTCGCGCAGGTCATCGACGATCAGCGGCGTGATGCTGCCGATGTTCGCTTCGTACAGCGCGAAGATGTTGGGTGCCGTCTCTCGCTCGGCGGCCGGAGGCGGCTCTTCTATCGAAACGCCCTCCGCCGCCAACCGCTCGAGGCCCCGCACGTTCGCCGGCATGTTCGTTGTGTACAGCGTTTCGTCGCCGCTGGTCGCCCGGACGAGGGTGCCGCGTGCGACGGCGTTGGCGAGACCGCGGCGGAGGGGGCCCTGACCCCCCGGCCCCCTCTCCCGTGCGCGGGCGAGGGGGAGATCATCATCGTTTCCGCAGAGGCTGGCGAGCGCGCGGGTCAGCCCGGCGTCGGCCTCCAGCTCACGCAGCGTCACGAAACGCGGCTGCCGCCGCCGCAGCCCGAGCGCGAAGAAGACGTATGCCGACACCGCGAGCTCCGCCGGGTCGCTGATCTCTGGCAGGACGCGGGAGAAGAACGCGTTCGGGATGACGGTTCCGGCCGCGGAATTGGCGAAGCCGGTGAAAGTTGTGTCAGTCATGCGTCAGACCTACGGCTCAGGAAGACAGACGTTCGTCACGCCTCTTCCTCCCACTCATCGTCCCGCACCAGCAGGTCCTCGAAGCGCGCGATCTTGTCGCGGAAGCGGAGGTGGATGGTGCCGGTGGGACCGTTGCGGTGCTTGGCGACGATCAACTGCGTGATGCCGGCCGGGTACTCGCGGTGCTTGCTGTCGCCGGCGTGCTCCTTATCCCACTGCTCGCGGGAGACGTACTTATCCTCGCGGTAGATGAACATGACGACGTCGGCGTCCTGCTCGATGCTGCCGGACTCGCGGAGGTCGCTGAGCATGGGGATGTTGCTGGCCCGGTTGTCGGCGGCCCTCGATAGCTGCGCGCAGGCCACGACGGGCACATCGAGATCGCGCGCGAGCTGCTTCAGGGAACGCGAGATGTGGCTCACCTCCTGGACGCGGTTCTCGTTGCGGAAGCCACTGCTCATCAGCTGCAGGTAGTCGATGACGATGAGGTCGAGGCCGCGCTCCAGCTGCAGACGCTTGACCTTGGCGCGCATGTCGGACGTGGTGAGCATCGCCGAATCGTCGAAGAAGAGCGTCAGGTCGCCGAGCGTGCCGAGCGCCTGCATAATCTTGCGCTCTTCGCGCTCACTGTGGTTGCCGAGCGTCAGGCGCGTCGAATCGACGCCGGACTCGGTGGCGAGCAAGCGCTGCACCAGCTGCTCCGAGGCCATCTCGATCGAGAAAAAGGCGACGTTCGCGGACTGGCGGGCGGCGGCGTTGCGGGCGAAGTTCAGGGCGAGGGAGGTCTTGCCCAGCGAGGTCCGGGCGGCCACGATCACAAGATCGCCTCGTTTGAGGCCGCCCAGCAGCGTATCGAGGTCAATAAAGCCGGTGGTCACCGAACGCGTGGAGTCGAAAATGAGGCCGGTCCCGGCCGCCACCGATTCCAGGTAACCGGCGAGCAGGTCCTTGATCTGCACGAAGTCGCGGACGGCGCCGGTCTGGCGGACGGTGGCGATCAGCGCCTCGGCTTCGGAGAGAACGGCGGTCACCTCTTCGGTGGAGGCCCCGCTCTCGTGGGCGCGCCGGACGATGTGGCCGGCCGCGCTGATCAGGCGGCGGTAGATGGCGTCGGCCTGGACGATCGTGGCGTAGTATTTGGCGCCGATGGACGTCGGCAGCGTGGTCACGAGCCGGCTCAGGTAAGCCGGGCCGCCGGTGTCGTCGATCTTGCCGCGGCGGGCCAGGTCGTGCGAGACGCTGATCTGGGTGATCGTCTCGCCGCGGTCGAACATCGCCAGGCAGGTCTCGTAGATCCAGCGGTTCTGCTCGCGGAAGAAGTCGTCCGGCTTGAGGTTGGAGCCGAGGACTTCGAGGACGGCGTCCGGGTCGACGAGGATGGAGGCGATTACCGCCTCTTCAGCCTCGATGTCGTGCGGGGGCAGCTTGTCCGTTATGTGGGGCGCTCTTTCAGCAACCATGTGGGACTAGAGTCTTAGGAAGTCAATTCCCGCGTCGACAGGTATACCGTCAAAGTCTTTCAAAGTCGTTGATTATTAGTTGGTAAGACTCAACATTTCAACACGAACAAGCATTCTATCAATCTCAACCTATGTCTGTGGGACGCAAATGGTCAAGGGGGTAATCGCACAACACCAGGCGCGGGCGCGTCTGCTGGGATGTCAAGTGCACAAGATATTATTTGGCTGTGGAAATGGAGTTTAGCGGAGACCGGGCGAGGCGTTTGGTGCGAAGGATCGCCCCTTCTACGCCGTAATAGTTCTCTGCGCTGTCGTGAACTGGCGGCGTCGGTGGACGCCTAGCCCCTACATCACGTTTGGGTGAGGCGCACCGCCGGCCCGCCCCAAAATGTGTCGCGTATGAATGCCGATTCGGCCCTCAAAATGGGGGAAAGCGGGTCGAGTTCGTTTGGCAGTTTCGTGTTTTTGGGATTACGGAGGAATTCTAGAAGTGCAGTGCGTGTCGTGTGGGGCGATCTCTGCCGTTGGTGTCAATTATAACGTGTCTAATGACCACGATTCAGGAAGGAAAGTGATTTTGTTTGGCAATTTCGTGTTTTGCGGATTACGGAGAGATTCTAGAATAGCACTACGCATATAGCTGATTGACAGGGAGATTATAGAGGGCGTTTGTGGGGCTTTTGCAGGGATTATTGTAAACCGGAAAGCGGGAGACGGGGGTTGCACTACGGGCGTATCGTCTGGCGAACGCACGACCCATCCGACAGGGCCGAGGACAAGGCCCTCAGCTTGGAAGGATTAGGTTCCTTGATTCGTATCTAGCGGAGCTCTAATCCGACGATTTCTGAGTGATTTGGCCCTCTGTCTCCAGGGGCAGTGACCCTTTTTCTCCAACCCGATTGTATCAGAGGCAAGGTGTTCGATCCGAAGTCCGAAAGTTGCTGACGACGTACACCTGTCCGGGTCACGCATTCTCATCGCAGAGACCAGACATTCGGTAGTTGAAGAGGCGAACCTTTGGCACCTGAAGCAAGTGCCTGCGCCCGTTCGCTCCGTAAAATGCTACAGCCGTGCCGACACCGAGGCCCATGGCGGCGCAAGACGCGAAATCCTGGCGGAACGTGGGGCTTGGTTAGGGCGACGCGGTTCCTGGCTCCCGCCTCTTTGCGACAGCCTGAAAGGCGAAGATGATTCCGATGAGAGTTACACCGAGCCCTATAGCTATCGCAGCGGCGCGAAGCCAACTCGCGACCTGGCCCGCGCTGTCTGCGCTGGCTTGCAGGGACGACACTTCCTGTTGCTCCTGGGCGGTGGCATTCTGTAGAGCGAAGGTCAGCTGGTTTAGCGTAGGCGTAATCCCTTCAAGTGCTGCGTTTGCGCCTGCGACATCACCCCCCTGGCGTAACGCAACGACGTGACCCGCACTCTCCGCCAAGCTTTGTCCCCCCAGAGTTATAGCATCCAGCTCACCTCCTCCGCCAGGAGAAGCGGCCTGCGTGAGGCTCCTTATCGCTGTCGTCGAGTGGCTCTGCATCTGGATGAGTAGGGAGGCATCTCCGGATGCTACATACTGCCGCAGTAGCTCCACGGAGGAAGCTCCTTCCCGACCCGCTTCATCCAGCAGGGCAGCTCTAGCAGCGTGTGGCTCGGCTTCACCAAGCCTCGAGTCGCGAATTCCTGACTGCCACAATGAAGCTGCCGCTAGGATTACTACCGCAAAGCTGGCAATCGTAAGGCCTCCGATGATGGCCCACCGTCGACGTGCTGTCGAGTTTCTGAATGCGCTCATGTGATTCCTTCTCTCGGCCGCCTCGACGTTTCTTTCAATGTTTGCTGAGTCACGGCAGCAAGACGATCCGATGGTAAGACGCTCTCCCGTGATCTTCGTTACGTTGACGGAATCTCAGAGCAGGCGCCTTTTAGGCAGGTCAGCGAGTCTGGGTGCAGATCTTGGGCTATGCTCGGCTCAGGGTGCTTAGTGCCAAAGTGGACCTCGACCGCGTCGTTAGTAGTTCAGTCATAGTTGAGCCGTCTATAGGTCTGCTCAGCAAATACCCCTGGAACTGATCACACTGCAGCTGTCTGAGTGAAGAGAGCTGTTGCTCAGACTCGACGCCTTCAGCCACAACTAGAAGCTCACAGGCCTTGGACATTGCGATTATCGCCCTTACGATGGCCACGCTCTCCCGATCCGTGCTCATGTCTGAGATGAAGGACTTGTCGATTTTCACAGCATCAATGGGGAGTTGCTTAAGATAGCTCAGTGAAGAATATCCTGTTCCAAAGTCGTCAATGGCAATGAGAATGCCCAATTCTCTTAGTGATGACAGGGATGTCTTCCCCTGCGTGAAGCTTTTCATAATTGCAGCTTCTGTAATCTCCACACCGATACACATAGGATCGAGATTGGCTTCCGCCAGGGCGGTCGAGATAATCTGGACAAGGTTAGCCTGACCGAATTCCCTGGCCGACAGGTTGATGAACACCCGAGGGAAATTGAGGTTCATGTCCTTCCAGGCTGCCGCTTGCTGGCACACTTTCTTGAGCACCACGTCGGTGATTTTGAGAATCAGGCCTGACTCTTCCGCAAACGGGATGAAATCGTCCGGCAGCACGAGGCCGCGCTCAGGATGCTTCCAGCGAATCAGCGCTTCCATACCCACTATGTCCCCGCTGGCCACGTCCGCTTGGGGCTGGTAGTACATGACGAACTCGTCGCGGTCAAGCGCCATGTGAAGGTCTCGTTCCAATTCTCGATGACGCTGAACGCTTTCCTCCATCTCCGGGGCGTACCGGAAGTACGAGTCCCCTCCCTGATCCTTCGCTCGGTACATAGCCGCGTCAGCATTTCTTATTAGCACTTCAGCTTCTGAGCCGTCGGCTGGACACAGCGTGATACCTATGCTGGTCGTCAACCGGAACTCGTGCTCAGCAACGATGATTGGGTCTCGGAAAGCGCAGACGATCTGCTCCGCGAGTTCCGTCGCCTCCAGTTCGTTATCTAGATGGGGCATCAAGATCATGAACTCGTCACCACCTACACGGCCTACAAGATCCGGCCGGGGTACCAACTGGCGGAGGCGACCCGCCACCGCTTGAAGGACGCCGTCGCCTATGCTGTGCCCAAGAGAGTCATTGATGAATTTGAATCGATCGATGTCCAGGAACAAGATCGCCGTGATTCGACGTTCAGATTCGCTTAGAAGAACCATTAGGCGCTCCTGTACCCGGGTACGGTTAGGCAACCCGGTCAAAGCGTCATGAAATGCCAGGTACCGGACTTGTTCCTCGGCTTTTGATCGATCGGTGACGTCCCGGAAGCTCCACGCCCGCCCGGCAGGTACTCCTGCTTCACGCCGTGGCATGGAAGAGCGTTCGAAAACACGCCCATCCTTCAACGTGAGCATGTCGAAGCCTTCGGCCTCGGGGTCGGAGTAGAGCTGGCGAGTCCTTGACACGAACAGCTTTGGGTGCTTGAGTTGGCCGATCGCGTGCTGCATTGCGGTGCCCCTATCACCTCGACTCATTACGTCGGATGGGATGCCCCACATGTCAACAAACCGTTGATTGAAAGTCACGATTTCCCCCGATTGGTTGACTACTAGGATCCCGTCAGCAGTGGCCTCCAGAGTCGACTGGAGAATGGAAGACGTTTGTTTGGCCTCTTGCTCAGCCCGCTTCCGCTCAAGCACCTCCCCTTCCATCTCCTTGTTGGCTTCTCGCAGGCGGGTCGTTCTCTCATCAACCTTCTCCTCCAAAGACTGGTTGACGGTCCTGAGTTGCTCCTCGATGGCCTCTCGCCTCGAAACGTTAAGAGTCAATTGATGGTTGCTCGATAAGAGCGTCTCCGTCATCTTGTTGAAATCGTCTGCGAGGCGGGCCAGCTCGTCCGGCCCACCAACAGGTGCACGGACATCAAGTCTGCCCTCCGTGATATCTCGGGAGCTGGCCCGCAACCTGTTCAGCGGCCGAACGATGGAGACAACCAGCGTGAGGGCGCTGGCTACTGCAACGACGGCTGCGAAGGCACCCAGCCCAACCAGCATCAGCATCGTCGTGGTGAGTGATGAGGCTGCCGCCGCTCGATCAGACGCGACCGCTGCTTGCTCCGTCTGCGAGGCGACTGCAAGGTCATTTTCGATGCCGGTGTTCAGCTCAGTAAGGTGAGTCTGATTTTGCGTAGCTGCTGCTCGGTCGCCAGCCAGGAACTGCGCGGCCGCTAACGACACGGTCGAGTCGAATTCTTCAATGTTAGAGGCGATCTGGTCGAGACTGCTTATGTCGGCTTGACGACCTTGCTGTTGGGCGATACCAGTTGCGCTCGTCAGGCTTTGTCGAGCCCGCTCAATCGAAGCCGTGTACTCAACAAAGTGCTTGGGATCATTGTCGAACGAGAAAGCCACCAACGCGTTCGTGCCGCTAAAGAATTCGACGCGGGCGGTTTCAAGGGCCACAGATGCAACTGACGTAGCCTGCAGCTCGCTTAGCTTAGACTGTTGTTCTTGGGTCCGCGTAACGCCCAACAGGGTCGTGGCCATCAGCAGACTGAGCATCAGCACGCAAGCCGCTATCGCCCTTGAACGAACGGAAGAGAACAGCGCGCGTCTCCTGAGGATACTTTTCATACTCAATGGGCTTCCATAGAGAAGATGGAACGCATTTCATCGTTGTTACATGCTTCAAGCGTTATCGCCTGGGCGTTGATCGACATGGTGTGTGAAAATTACATTCACCAATCGGCAGATAGGACAGGACCATAAGCTTCCACGAAAAAGACCGCCGATCGGCGGTCACCAGGCGTTGATTTCGTATCTGGAGCGGGGAGACGGGGATCGAACCCGGAACCCTCTGCTTGGAAGGATTAGGTTCCGCGATTCGCATCTAACGGAACTCTAATCCTTCGATTTCGGAGTGATTTGGCCCTCTGTCTCCAGAGCCAGTGACCCTAAAACTCCAGGGCGTCCGCCCAGGAGTCATCACTTCTCGGGCAACATGCTGCCACCCCTGCGGCCAGCCACAAAGGGTCATCGCTCCGGCCAAAGGCGGCCCCTACCCAACCTCCCCCAACAGACGCTCGCAGTCCGCTTGCACCTTCGCCATGCCCATCCCCTGAGCGGCTTCGAGCGCCTGCCGGAGCATTCGGACCCGCATGGCTCGGCGTGGCGTCTCCTTGTAGGATGTGGCCATGCTGAACGAGCCGGTGGGTGTGCTGGTGATCGGCGCAGGTGCTTCCGGCGCGGCTTTCGCCTGGAGCATAGCTGACGTTGGCACGAGCGTCCTGTGCCTTGACCAGGGCCCATGGATGAAGCAACAGGACTACCCGAGCAATGGGCTCGAGTGGGAAGCGCGCGGGATGGCGGACTACTCACCGAGCCCGAACGTGCGCAGCCTGCCAGCCGACTACCCCGTCAACGAGCAGGACTCTGAAATCTCGCCGCTGATGTTCAACGCGGTGGGCGGGAGCACCATCCTGTGGGCGGCGCATTTCCCACGGCTCACGCCCGGAGACTTTCGATCGAAGACTGAGGACGGAGTGGGTGAGGACTGGCCGATCGACTACGAGACCCTTGAACCCTACTTCTCGCTCAACGATCGGATGATGGGTGTCTCGGGGCTGGCGGGCGACCCCGCATACCCATATCACGAGCCGACGTTGCCGCCGCTACCACTCGGAAAGACCGGAAACACGCTGGCCTCCGGCTTCGAAAAGCTCGGCTGGCACTGGTGGCCCTCCGACAGCGCCATCCTGTCGCGTGAGTATGAGGGGCGCGCCGCCTGCATAAACCTTGGTCCTTGCTTAACCGGCTGCGCGCAAGGTGCGAAGGCCAGTACAGACATCACGTACTGGCCCGCTGCGCAGCGGAAGGGCGTGCAATTGCGCACCGGCTGCCGCGTGCGAGAGATTACGGTGCGGGCAGACGGGATGGCGGACGGAGTCCTCTATTACGATGCTGAGGGCCAGCTACGGGAGCAGAAAGCGGAAATCGTGGTTCTGGCCTGCAACGGTATTGGTACCCCACGGTTGCTGCTCAACTCGAAGAGCAGCCAACACCCCGATGGGTTGGCCAACAGCAGCGGCCTCGTGGGCAAGAACCTGATGTTCCATCCCTATACGATGATCACGGGCATCTTCGAGCAGCCGCTAAGCGGCCGTGGATCCGTGGGCTGCTCGCTCTGGAGCCACGAGTTCTACCGCACCGATCATTCGCGAGGGTTCGTGCGGGGGTACTCGTTCGAAGCAGTACGGGGCTTCGGGCCAGCGCAGACCGCGCTGTGGGGCATGGTCCACGGTTTGGTTCCCTGGGGCGAGGACCACCATCGGGCGTTCGCGCGGGTCTACGACCATACCGCGACGCTGCTCGGCATCACGGAGGATCTGGCAGACGAAACCAACACCGTCACCCTCGACCCGGAACTGACGGACGCCCACGGGATCCCGGCCCCGAAGGTCACTTATCGGCTAAGCGACAACAGCCGGAAGATGCTGGCGCACGCCGGCGAACGGGCAACGGAAGTGCTTCAGGCGGCGGGCGCGGTTCAGACGGTTGTGATGCCGTTGGTTCGCGAAGCGGGCTGGCACCTGATGGGTACGGCCCGGATGGGCCGCGACCCGAGGACCTCGGTGGTTAACGAGCGGGGACAGGCGCACGATGTGAAAAACCTGTTCATCGTGGATGGCAGCATCTTCGTGACCGCGGGTGGGGTCAATCCCACTTCGACGATCCAGGCGCTCGCGCTCTATGTGGCAGACGGCATCAAAACGAACCTTGCAAAACTCCTTGATCACGCATGACCGATTCAACCACAGCACTCAGCGACGGGGCGTTTATGGACGCGCTCCTGAACCTCGTGATTCCCCCGAACGCCTCCGGAACCCTCGCGGGCGCTGGCACGCTGGGCCTGTCAATTGCGGTAGCCGCGGGACTCCAGGCCGATCCATTGCTCGGCCCCATGGTCAAAGGCGGCGTGCAGGCGATATGGGAAGCGGCTCGCTCCCAGCACTCGGAGGGCCTCGCGGGAATGACACCGGAAGCCGGGACGAAGTTGGTCCAAACGCAGGTTTCGACCAACCCCTTCTTCATGATGGGTCTGCTGCGGTATCTATACCCGGCCTACTACCAGCACCCGCAGGTCCTAATAGGCGTCGGCGAGGCGCCGCGTCCCCCTTTCCCGGAGGGATTTGACGTCGAAGCGACTGACGCCGGGCTGCTCGAGAAACTGCAGGCACGTCGGAGGGCGTATTGATGCGAAGTGGCTGGTGTCGCCGAGGCGCTGTCTGGGCAAGTCGAACGTACAGCCTACGTCGGGACGGCGCTGCTTAATGATTCAAGTGGAGAGGGAGGCGGGGATCGACCCCGCGACCCTCTGCTTGGAAGGCAGAGCGGACCGAATTCTTGCCTCGCCGGATGCGACCGGGCAAATTCCGCTCCAAAATGAGCCGTTTGGGGCATCTGATTCAGGACGTGCTGAGCATCTGATTGAAAGTTGATTCTTGACGCTCGGTCAAGCCATCTGACTGAACAACGATGTGTCAGGCCGCGAGCGGCTGCCAGAGTTGCATAAGACCTGGATCAGAAACGGGGGCAAGGCCACCTACCAGAAAAGTTGCATTCGGACTGGACAATGATTTGGGGTCAGGACCACATTGCTACAGAAGCATCCTTAATGTACGCTGTCTCGAAATAAACCCAAGAAAGTGGTTCTATCTGGAACCACACAATCGTTAGTTAGCCCGTCCAAACAGCAATCGTTCCGAGGATTTCAACGCCATGAAGGAGGATGCCGATGAAGTACGTGATCAGCTGGTTCGAACGCCCGCAAGGTTCGCCTATGGAGTACGAGAATGCCCAGAAGCGAATCCTTGAGGTGTTTGGCCAGTGGAAGGCGCCAGCCAACTTCAAGATCGAGTTCTTCGTAATACGTGTGGGCGAGTGGGGTGGGCATATGTTGGTGGACTGCGATGATCCGTTGACGGTTCACAAGTTTTGCTCGATGTTACCTGCGTTTGTATTCCAGGCGTGCCCTGTAGTTAACGTCGAAGACGCGGTCCGGGGCGAACTCGAAGTAATCGCCTGGCGCGACGGGCTGAAAGGGAAGTGACATCCGAGAGGATATCGTGCGGGTCTAACCCCTCGCTCAACCGGACGGCTTACGGCCGCCGGTTAGCTCGAACGTTATGCCGCTGATTCTTGTGAACGTACGGTCGCGGTTGACTTCACGGAGTGATGCCGGGTTGGGTCTCCGTGACGCCAGCGTTCTCCTCCTCGCAGAGTGATGTGATCGGATCAAAGAACGATTCAAAGGAGATAACATGTCCGCGTTCGACAATGCCACAAGTTTCTTTCATGCCTGCGAGTCGCTCAAAGGCTGGGACGGGTGCAAGCAATACGTAACAGCCGACGCTCCCTTCTCAGCGCAATCCGAGCCGCTTGTGGACGTCAAGACGGTGCAGGGCTACGCCGACTGGATGAAGGGCTTCGGGACAACCACCGCCAAAGGTTGCAGCTACGACCTCCACGCAAGCGCCTATGAAGAGAAGAGCAAGACTGCGCTGTTCTTCGCGACGTTCACGGGTAGCCACGTAGGCGAAGGAGGCCCTGTGCCGCCGACGCACAAGACGACCAACTCACATTACGTATACGTCTTGACCATGAACGGCGACGACAAGGTCGCACGAATGACCAAGGTGTGGAACGCGCCGTGGGCGATGAAAGAGCTTGGCTGGATGTAGCTGTCTACCGCCGGCGCGCTGCTCACGGGGGACGCCCTGTCAAGCCTCCGCCAACAGCCGTTCGCAGTCCGCCTGCAAGGGCCGCCCTCAGGCGGTCTGGCGAGCCAAGCAATCGTATCCTCCTGAGGCGGACAGGTCTGGAGCGGGAGACGGGGACCGAACCCGCAACCCCGTTCGGCTTCGCTCAGGGCAGACACTCTGCCTGGAAGGCAGAGTGGACAGAATTCTTGCCTCGCCGGATGCGAGCGGGCAAATTCCGCTCCAAAATGACCCGTTTTGGGCATCTGACGCAGGCCGTGCCGAGCATCTGATTGAAGTTTGGATTTTGGCTTGCCGGCTCGTCAAGCCATCTGACTCGCGGTGATTGGCTTCACCGACAAAGCGTGGCCCCTTACGGTTTCGGCCGGGCCCGGCGGGAGGCCCGCCAGAGCGACAAATTCAACATGGCGAAAACCGCTAGCGGCAAGAGCCACCAAGCGTTGACGCCGTCGTAAGCCAGTAGACCCACGACACCCATCGCGACAACGACGGCGACGGCAATCTGCCAGTCGTCGCCGATGACGAAGTCATACCAGAAGCGCACGAGAGCAATGGCGTACTTCATGGCTGCGCGACTCCGACCGAATTCGGCTCTGTTGTCCAAAGTGATTTGGCCCGCAGCGCCGTCAGAGCGCGTACCTGGACAACTGATGCCATGATCAGGAAGACGAGTACTCCTATTAGCGCGAGATCACTGCCGGGCCATTCGACCCCCGCGCCCTCGGCGCCCCAGAAAATGCCGAACGTTGTCAGCATCAATCCAACCGCAAACTTGAGAGTGTTTTCGGGAACGCGGCTTAGAGGGCGGTGGATGACCGCGCCCGTTCCGCCGACGATGACCAGCGCGATGCCCGCTCCGATCGAGGCCAGCAGGATGCTTCCCTGTGCACTGCCGAAGGTGACCACGATGAACGCGACTTCAAGCCCCTCCAGGAAGACGCCCTTAAAAGCTAGCGTGAAACCGTACGGATCGAACGCGCCGCGAGAGTAGCCCGCCATCTCCGCCTCCTCGGCCTCGCGGCGGAAGATCGCTTCTTCATCGTGCAGAGCCTTGTACCCACTCGCCCGGAGGATCGCCTTTCGTAGCCACTGCAGTCCAAATATCAGGAGAAGACCGCCGACGAGCACACGCAGGATGTCGATAGGGACGAGGGTCAGCGCCGGCCCCAGGGAGGCGATGACGGCACCGAGCGCGAGAAGAGCGGCAGCCACGCCGAGCAGTGGTGACCGCCAACCGCGGGTCAGCCCCGCCGCGAGCACAATCGTCAGCGCCTCCACCATCTCGACCGAGCTGGCGAGAAACGCCGATAGAACCAGAAATACTGCGCTCACGATTTCGTACTCTCCTCCAAAGCGTCCAGCACCAGGGCGTATTGCTGCCCGCCGTAACAATCGGTGTCTTCGAGCGCACCTTGAATTGTCGGTCTGGGGATCGAAACCTTCACTGCCAGGGCGGCATCGTGCTCGAAGAGCAACAGCGTCGCGTCGCAGCGCGCGACGAACGCCATCGCCGTGAAGTGCTTGATCATTCCGCCGGCAACTCCGACACCAGCTTCCGCACGAACCGGTCTAGCAGCAGGCCGAGCGGCGTGAAATCGCGCTCGTAGTCGCCCTTCACCTCCGGCCACCGCTCAACCACGTCGATGATCGCCAGTTCGTCCGGGTCAGTCGTGCGCTCGCGCAATTCCGCCCGCGTCAGCGGGTACTCCCGGCCGTCCAGCAACTCGCGCGACTTCATCGCCAGCAGCGCCATCTTCGCCCGGTAGTAGAGGATCCTGCCGTGCCGCGCCGAGTCAGCCGACGCGCGCTCCGAACCTCGGTCGTGCACCAGACGGTATCGCGCTTCATGCCCGATCTCGACGGCAAAATAGCGCAGGTCGGCCAGGATGTTCTCCCGCGCGACTGGCGGTTGCTCGAAGTCGCCGTGGAGCAGGGACATCCCGTGCCAGAACTGCAGCCGCCCGTGCGCCGGGTACTGCCGCAGCTCTTCCTCTGTCTTGATGTACGCCGACCAGTGCTCTCGTCCCGCGAACGCCTCGGTGATCTTCCCAATCAGCTCTTCATCAAGCCGCCTCATCACCAGGAATAGGTCGTGGTCGCTTTCGGCATTGGCTTCCCCGCGCGCCCATGATCCCTGCCATGCGAGCGCCGTCAGGTCGGCGCTCAGCGCCCCGGCGACCGCGCGTTGTTCTTCCGGCAAGTCTCGCAGGGCTGTGCGCGGGAGGTTGGACATCGGGCCAGCTTAGGCGTTGGCCCTATGCGTCGCCCTCGTTTGCGGCCTCTGCTTCGGCAGCCGCTTCTGCGCTGACCTCCGCCGGGCCGGCCTCTTCCTCCAGCTCTGCCGCTTCCGTCTCCTCGGCGGCCGCGTCGGACTCCGCCACTTCGGCTGTCTCTTCCTCGACCTCCGGCGCGGCGGCTTCCGGCACGGGCACCCCGCCGATCGGATACACGTTGACGGTCACTGTGGCGAGCACGTTGCGGGTCAGCTTCACCTTCACCTGGTGCGAGCCCAACTGGCGGATCGGCTGCTTGAGATCGATCTGGCGGTGCTCGAGGTCGATCTTCGTCACTTTTGCGAGCTGCTCGGCGATGTCGCGCGCGGTGACGGAACCGAACATCTTGTCCTGATCGCCAACGCGGACCTCGATCGTGATCTCCTTGCCGTCGACCTGGGGCAAGAGCTTCTGCGCGTCGTCGTCTAGCTTGACCTGGTGGCGTCCTTCCTTCGTGGCCTTCTGCTGCGCGATGTTGATGTAGTGCGCGGTCGCCGGGGCGGCGAGCTTGCGGGGGAGGAGGTAGTTGCGCGCGAATCCGCCGGCGACGTTCTTGACGTCGCCCGTGCGCGCGGTGCCCTCAACTTCTTCCAGGAATACGACCTTCATGGCTGGTCTCCTTCTAAGATGCTACGTGGCGCCGCTCCGGGAGCAGCAACGTATAGAGTAGCCGACAATCGCGCGAGAGGCCAGTTGAAGCGGGTTTGTGGACAGTCACCAGTGGATAGTGAACCGCACGCCGAACCGGCGCTAACATGGGTGCATCATGCCGCAGCCTGAGACAGGCGCCGTTACCTTTGGTGCGACGACGGTGCCGTACGTCATCGTACGCAGCCGGCGGCGGCGCAAGACGATGTCGATCACGCTGCACCCGGAGCACGGCGTGCGGGTGGCAGTACCGGCGAGGACGGCCTCGAGGCTGGTGCGAACGTTCGTGCAACAGCGGGCAGAATGGATCGTCCGCAGAACAGCGGAGGCGACGCGGCGCCCTCGCCGATTGATGTTCATCACCGGCGAGCGGCTGCCCTACCTGGGCCAGCAGTTGCTGCTATATGTCGATGAAGACTCGATCCGGCGAGTGCAAGTCGTGTTGGAGGGTGAGAGCCTTCGGGTCGCGGCGCCGGCTGGTCTTGGCGAAGCGCCCCGGGCAACGGCCATCGAATGCGGCGTCATCGACTGGTACAGGGAGCGTGCCCAGGAGCACCTGGCGGCGAGAGCCGAATTCTGGAGCGGCCGCCTGCACTGCACCGCGACCAGAGTACTGGCCCGAGATCAGCGGTCGCGCTGGGGCAGTTGCTCGGCGGACGGGACGCTGCGGTTCAATTGGCGGCTGATCATGGCCGATCCGGAGCTTATCGATTACGTCGTTGTGCACGAGCTAACGCACACTCGCGTGCGGAACCACTCAGTTGAATTCTGGGCCGAGCTGGCGAAGACAATGCCGGATTATCGCTCTCACCGGTCGCGCTTGAGAGACTTCGGGGGTCAACTGGTCTTGTAAGGGCTCGCCCCATCTTCAGGAGAGCAGCCGGGCGTCCAAGGCCTACCGCGAAGATTACGATCCACCCCGCCCCCCCAAAGGAAAGAGGAATCTGGGGGACACCCCCAGTCCCCCGGCAGAGGCGGGCTTCGCCCCCTCTGCACTCTCCCAGCGGTGGCCACGCGATCAGAGTTCACGGCTACGACCGACTAACGCTCCATGTCAAGGAAGGCCAGGCCGCGTATTCGCTCTCGCCTCGGCGGGGGCCGGTTATTCGATTCGGTTCTCGATGCGGCCTGCGATAAAAAGTCGTGCAGGGTCTGGACGTCGCACTCTGATTCGCCTTCACGACTATAGCCGTTCGCACAGGCCCGCCCCGTGAGCGCGCCACCGAAGGCTAGCAGGCGAGGCCTGACCTAGCGGCCCGTCAGACCGAAGAGGCATCGCGGATAGTGAGCGGACCTACGGAGTCTCGGGCCGCTAACCAACGCTTCTATATGCAAGAGGGCTGTCCGGAAATCCAAGTGGCCGTCCACTTCGTATGGCCAGCTAGAACCAGCAGAATAGAAGGAGGCTTGCAATGAAATCTCTCATCATGGCCGTTTTCGCCACAGCGGCCCTTGCTTTAGGGGCGAACGTCGCTCTGGCGAACACCAGCCCCAATGGGCCTGGCCAGCCTGGAGCTCCTCAGACAACCTGTGGTACGGCTACCGGCTCGTTCCCTGTGCAACCAACTGGATTCGGCACTTCTGCATTCGCCGCAGCGAGCATCGCTTATGCCGGCAGCCCAGGGAACCCGACGGGGACGGGCTCCCTGCCGAATGCCCCACAAGCGATCTCTCAATACGACATCGCTTGTTTCCAATTGACCGCACACTCGCTTGTTTCCAATTGACCACACACTAGGCTTCAGACAGAACTTAAGCATCCGAAGAGGGACGGTCCAGGATTCGGACTCCCAGTAGTCGGAGTCCTGGACCGTTGTGTTACCCGTCTTCCGGCAGTCCGAAACCCCAAGGGACTCGTAGTCTGAGGCGTCGCGGTCATCTGCCAGACGTCTCCGGCCCAGCTGTCCGTACCGCCCGTATGCTTGCCGCTGAAGATCCAGAGCTTGTCCTGGAAGACGACGCTCAGGGGGTCCCTCGGGCCCCACGGCGCGTGCTCGGCCTGCTGGACCCACGTCGTGCCGTCCGACGAATACCAGACGTCGTTGAACACATCCTTCGACGAGCTAAACCCGTAGCCGCCGTAGACCCACAGCTTGCCGTCAAAGACGATCGGGTCGTAACCGTGGCGCGGCTTCCACGGCGCCTCCGCCGTCAGCTGCGTCCAGTTCTTGCCGTCCGTCGAGCGCCAGACGTCCGCGCGGCCCTCTGCACCCAGCAGGCATAGCGCATCGCCGGACACGATAACTTTCGGGTCATCCAGCGGGCTCCAGGGAGCGGCGTCCGTCACCTGTGTCCAGCTCAGGCCGTCTTCAGAGGTCCAAACGTCGTTCACAAGCTGGTCGGCGGTGAAGTCTAATTTGACGTGCGTGGCGCCGCCGAAGAGCCACAGTTTGTCGTGAAAGACGATGACCGCCTCCGCCATCCCACGGCCTGCGCTTGTTCACGAGCGTTTGGCGGCGTCCGCCCAGGCCGAAGAGCTTCGTTCGGCTCGACGCTCGATCATAGCAGACCCCAGAAAGCCCATCTTAGCAGGCACTAACGCGCTTTAGTGTTGACTCCCGATGACCAGAACCCCAGCCTGGCGCAATTCGTACTCGAAGCGTTTGCTCGACTGTGTCCTCGGCCTGAATCGCGACCGAACCTGGCCCTGGGGCGTGTTCTCTTGCGAAGCTAGAGCGGGGCCTCGCCCGTGCTGGCGGTGAGCCGTCTGGCTGCGCATGCTTTTGGCGCTCGCGTGGCACCGGCGCGCGGTTCCATCGGTTTGGTTTTCACCTGTGCTAGAATGGCCGCGCCGCTTTCCTGATTCCGCTTCGTTGAGGAAGAGGTCCGGTATGAAGATGCGTTCTCTGGGTGTCCTCCTGGCTCTGGCCGCGGCCCTTTTCTTGACTGTGGCTTGTGGTGGCGCGACGACAGGCAGCGCGACTCCGACGAATAACGGGAGCGGCAGCGCCGTGGATCAGGCGCTGAAGGACTACTTCCAGCAACTGAGCGCTATCTTGACCAAGGCGAACGACCAGTCGAGTCAACTGCAGAGCCAATATCCCAAAGTCGGTGCAGACCCGGATCAGACACGCCAGTACCTCTCGCAGTTCCTATCGGAAATCACGAACGGGTTGAGTGCGATCAAGAACCTGGACGCACCGAGCACGGTTAAGGACCAACACGACATGTTAGTTGCCGCCGTCGAGGACTTGCTGACGGCTGATACGAGCCTGTCAAATGACATCCAGAGTATCAACAGCGCCGCCGATCTGAAGGTCTACTTTGACAACCATAAGGGCGATAACAACGTCAAGCATGACCGGTTCAATGCGGCTTGCTCAGACCTGCAGACGGTAGCTAACAACAACAACGCCGGCATTGACCTGAAGTGCAGCGGGGCGGCGAGCACGGCACAGTAGCCGGCGAGTACGGCGCGACCGGCGGCGAGTCCGGCACCGTCGCGGGTGAGCGGGTCGCCGCTACAATAGGCCGGTGAAGTGATCGCTTTTGCAGTCCTAGAAGCATCCCTACTGGACGCCCCATAACGGAGCGTCAGGAACGTATCGCGAAGCGGCGGAGCGTGCGGGTTGCAAAAGTGGGCTAGGTGGTCATCCCGCGCAGGCCGACGAGCGCCCGGCCGTGTTCGATCTCGCCCATGTGGCGCAGGCCGTGCTGGTAGACTCGCGAGTGGGGAGAGCGATTGTGGCGCGCCCCCCACTTAGGAAGAATAGCGTCGCCAGCCGATCTCGCAACGAGAATGGAATGGGGACGACAAGGTCGCTTATCCGCACGCAAGGAAAGGGAGCAGTACACTCTGAACTGTCACCACAATGAGAAAGGGGCAGACGATGATACGGCTACTCTTCGGGATCCTGGCGGGCATGACGCTCATGTACCTGTTTGACCCAAGGCATGGTCAGAACCGGCGCCAGATGCTTACTGAGCGCTTTCGCCGGGGTAAGGACGTCACGAGCCAGTCCGGCGACATCATTCAGGCCGGCCGCGACACCGTTAGCGAGGTCAAAGACCGCGCGCAGACTGTCGCCGGCAAAGCGCAGGAACGCTTCGGCCAAACGGTACAGGACGCCACGGATCGCGCCGGCGAGACGGTCGCCGATGTGAAGGATCAGGCGCGCGAACTGAACGACTCCACGCAGAAGCGCGCAAAAGCCGCGATGAGTAACGACGACCGCGAGTAGAATCACCCGCAGCCCAACAACGGGGACCGGGTCGCGGGTTCGAGCCCCGTCTCCCGCTCCAGATACGATTTCCCTGGCGCTCGTGGCTAACCGCCGAAGGGACAGGCCATGACGACTCTAGCTCTTATGCAATCTCTGTGCTTATGCCACGAGTGGCGGACCGCAGCCGCTGCCCAGGCGTCTAGTCATAGCTCACGAGAGACTCAGGAAGAGCGCCTGGAACCACGCATCGGGCGCCGCACAAACGTCAGAGCGTGGGTCAAGTGAGATCGCCGGGCGTATCGCGCCAGCTGACTTCGTAGAGCCGCAAGGCATCCTCGAACCCCTTGAGCAGCGTCTCGCCGCGATCGGCGTAGACGTAGGTCTTGCCCGCCAGCAGGTGCCGTACCGGCTCCGGAATGAGGATCTCGCCCGGCCCGGCCTGTGCGCAGATCCGCGAGGCCATGATCACCATCGACCCAAAGAGGTCGCCACTTTCCTCAATCGGCTCGCCTGCGTTCAGGCCGACTCGCACTTGCAGCGGTTCCGGCGAGAAGTCGATCTGCTCCGCGAACGCCTGCTGGAGCGCGATCGCGCAGTTCATTGCTGATGTGATGGAGGCGAACGATGCCATGAACCCGTCACCCATCGTTTTCACTTCTGCGCCACCGTGCTGCTTCAGCCTCTCGCGGGTGATGCGTTCGTGTTCGCGCAGTACTGCGCGGCCCTTGGCGTCGCCCAAGCGTTGCATCATCTCCGTGTGTCCGACGAGGTCTGTGAAGAGGACGACACGCAAGCCACCGACGTTGCCCTGCTGAGTGTGCGTCTGAGCATAGGCTCGCGGCGCGTCTCCCAGAAAGGCATGAAGCTCGCGTAGGAACACCTCTCGCGCCGAGTCCTCTTCCAGGAAATAATGGTTGCCGCCTGCCAGAGGGACGAAGCGTGCGCCAGGGACGAGAGTAGCAAGCTCACGCCCGGCGGAGAACGGGACCGCCTGATCATCGTAGCAATGGAGGATCAGTGTCGGGACTGCTATGCGTGCCGCCATCTCAGAGACGTCGATACTCCGAATCACTGTCAAAATTCTTACGGCTGTTTCTGGTGAAGCCGATCTCAGCTCAAGTTCGTTGAACCACCGCATCTGCTCGCCGGTGGCGTCAGGGATGAACATGCTCGTGAAGATCTGTCGGTACTGCGCGCTCTGCCGCCCCCAACCCTCACGCATCAGAGTGTCCAGTGCCTGCTCCTCGGTCGCGGACCGCCTGGGAAGTCGAGCGAAGCTCCCGTAGAGGATTAGTTGGCTCACTCGTTCCGGGTGCTGAGCCGCGTATGAGATCGCAACCGGTCCGCCCTGCGAGATGCCAAGAAGGGCAAACCGCTCGAGCCCTGTGGCGTCAACGACCGTCTCTAGATCGGTGGCCCAGTCCTCAAAGGACATGTGCTCGGTGTCTCGATCAGACAGTCCTGTGCCGCGCTCGTCGTACCGGATCAACTGGTGATCGGCGGCGAGGTCGCGGAAAAGGTGTCCCCAGATCGGGCTCAGCCAATCGAACTCCAGATGGCTCAGCCAGTTGGCGGCCTTAACGAGCGGAGATCCTGTGCCCGCCGTTGCGTATGCGAGGCGGACACCATCGCGGGCGCTGCAGTACCGGATCTGCTGATCCATCGCGCCGGAATTATACGCCGATCCGACGCGTGACGGGCGGCTGGTGGCTTCTGGGGACACATTAAGCAGGAACTGACGACCTCCCCTGATTAAGGCCCGGCTACTGCCGGATCGGCCTTCGAGATGGACCGCACTGTCCGTGACTGGCCCTCAGCCCCGCCATCGACGCTATCCCCTCGTCGGCCTGCGCGGCACGACCACGCTCGGCGCCCAAGTGGCCACAGATCAGCGCGGCGTCGCCCGGCCTCAAGGCGCGGCCTTGTGACGCTCGCCTTAGCTGGTCATGCCGCGCAGGCCGACGAGCGCCCGGGCGTGTTCGATCTCACCCATGTGGCGCAGGCCGTGCTGGTAGACGAAGCACTCCAGCACCTCCAGCTTGCGGATGGGGTTGCCGGGGCCGACGACGATGCCGCAAAAGATGTTCTGCATGTGCGGCGGTAGCTGCGGCATGATCACCTCGCCCAGCATCGCTTCCGTGATCGTCTCAAGCACGGCGCTGGTGCGGGCGATCACTTCGGCCTGGTACGTCTTCCAGGCGTCGAGATCGGCGAAGCGGAGGTGCTGCATCTCCTCGACGGTCTCTTCGCGGCCGAGCGTGTCGACTGAGACGCCGACTTTCTTCGCCCAGCCGTCGGCGATCCAGAGCGGCTGCTCGTGCATGAAGGGCGCGCTGATCGACTGGTCTTGCGCGCGCATGTAGTGGCTGAAGCTAAAGGCGATCGGCAGGACGCCCTCGCGTTCGTGGTGGTTGACCTGCTCCAGCGTCATATCGCTGATCGCCCGCTCCCAGAGGATATTCATCGCGCGGATGCGGTTGCGGAGCGACTCGACGAACATGTTGTTATCAGACATCAAGATGTGAGCATATACCTTCCTCGCTAAGCGCACGAACGACGGAGACGGGTTGTCCGCAGATCGGGCTACCCGGCGGCTCCGCAGGCTGGTTGAGTACGGTACTCGTCGCCGGAGTAAATCGCAGCTACCGCGTGTTAGTGTGACGGCTCAGGCGCGCTCTCGGCATGAAGTCGTTTCAACGAGCGCTGACAAGGGAGTTCGATGCTGCTGGCGAAGTACAATGCGGCGTGATGAAAGACTTCATCTCACAGTTCAACTTCTATCAGGTGGATCTGATCCCGGTGCAGACGTGCGAAATCGGCGGCATCGGCCCCAAATGAGTGCGAGGTATTGATCGCCAGCCTATGCGCGAAGAACCGAGGATAGCACGTGAGAAGCTCCGAGCCTGTTTGCAGGAACAGTACGATCTAACCCCCGCCACGATAGATTTTCTCCCGCTAGGGCAGGACACGAATGCCGGCGTCTACCGTGTCCTGAGCGAACAGGGAACTCCTTACTTGCTCAAAATCAAGTCCGGCTCGTTCTATGCACCGAGCTGTCTTGTTCCCCGCTACCTTTTCGATAGAGGCATCGCATCCGTGGTGGCCCCGGTCCCCACGAGGACGAAGGCCTTGTGGACGCAGACCGGCGAATGGACCGTAATCACGTACCTCTATCTAGAAGGGGACAGCGGATGGACAGGCATGACTGATGAACAGTGGAAGGACGTCGGAGAGATTTTCAAACAGATTCACGAAGTCGCGCTGCCAGCCTCCGGCTTTGACGATCTGCGAAGGGAGTCCTTTGATCCGTCGGCGTACGTTCGCTCGGTAGACAGGACTGAAGCGCACCTAGCACATTCCGGAGGGGGCGAATGCGCGTCTGAGCGTGCTCTCCGCTCCTCCTGGATAAAACACCGGTCGACGATTCACGCGCTGCTGACGTCCCTCAACAAGCTCGCAGGCGTACTCCGCGAGCAAACCATCCCACACGTTGTCTGCCATGCGGACTTGCATCCAGGTAATCTGCTGCGTCATCGAGCCGGCCTTGTGTTCGTCATCGATTGGGATGACGTGATGATCGCCCCCAAGGAGCGAGATTTCATCTTTGTTGGGGAACCAGCGGATGGCTCCGTAGAACAGGGCGGCTCTCCGTTTTTCCTGGGGTACGGACAGACGGAGATCGATTGGATCGCGCTTACCTACTACCGCTACGAGCGGGTCGTACAAGATCTGATCGAATATGCCCAGGAGGTAATGTTCAGAGAAGACCTGAGCGAAGAAACGAAGGCCGAAGCTGTTCGGGGATTTGACGAGAGCCTGGAAGGTCGCAATTTCGACGCCGCAAGGGCGGCCGCCCGCCATATTCCCTCAGAACTCACAATTCATTAGAGAGGAGTGATATGTCCACAACCGAATTCATCCGCTCCAGCCTGCGACAGATGCACAACACCTACGACGACGCCGTACGTGACCTGACACTGGAGCAGCTGCACTGGCGCGCAAACGATAAGGGGTTGCCCGCCTCCTTCATACTTTGGCATTACGTCAGGACGGAGGACAACATCATCCAATTTGTCCTCCAGCGTAAGCAGACCGTATGGCTAGAGGAAGGTTGGGACAAGAAGCTAGGCCTGGACCGCGTCTCGCAGGGGACCGGTATGAACTTAGAGGACGCGCAAGCTCTGAGAATTACATCCAAGGATGACTTCCTTCAATATACGAAGGCCGTCTGGAAAGCGACCGACGAGTTCCTCGCGGAAGCCGACGACGAATTCCTGCAGGGGCGAACTACCGTGAAGCCGCTGGGTGAGATGCCGATTCAGAACGCTATCGGCAACATGTGCCTGACGCATGGGTTCACTCATCTCGGCGAAATCGCTCACTTGCGCGGCCTCATGGGGTTGCGCGGCATGGCGGTGTGACGTCCCCTGGTTCTGGCCGTCCGGCTCTGGTACTAGTGTCAGAGTCATCGGCCGACGAACGTCGCGTCGGTCCTCACGTGGCCGGATCGTCGCGACGGCCGTGCTCCACGCGCAGGGCATACTATCGGGTGTTTTTGTCGCCTCGTGCGACAGAGCGGCTTCATCAGTCGCTCTCGGAGAAGCGGTACTGTGGCCGCTAGCCGCCCAGCGCTCGCGGTAAACCGCCTTCGTAGGCGTCGCGTAGCTCATCCAGCGTCGCGTCGAGTGGGCCCAGGCGGAGGCGCGGCTCGGCGGTAACCCGGCCGATGTACTCCAGCGGCAGCCCGGCGGCCATGGCAGCGAGGACGCTCCGCTTGTCCGGCGGAATCGTCACGATGATGCGTGACTGCGCCTCTCCGAACAGTGCCGGCGCCAGGCGTGGGCCGAGGAGCGCGCTCGATCCGTCGAGGCCTTTGCCGCCCGCCAGGCACATCTCGGCCAGGGCCACGGCGAGGCCACCGTCGGAGCAGTCGTGCGCGGCGGTCACGACTTTCTGACGGATGCCGACGAGGATCGCCAGGTGGAGCCGCGCCTCGCGCTGCAGGTCGATGTCCAGCTTGCCGCCGACGAGTCCGTGCTCCAGCTTCAGGTACTCGCTGCCGCCCAGCGTGTCCAGCGGCTGCTCGAGGTCCGCGCCGACGACGAACACCTCGTCGCCTTCGTTCGCCAGGCCGATGCCGCAGTGTTGCGTGACGTCGTCGAGGATGCCGAGCATGCCGATCACGGGCGTCGGGTAGACGGGGCGGCCGCCGCTTTCGTTGTACAGCGAGACGTTGCCGGAGATCACCGGCGTGCCCAGCGCGTCACAGGCGTCGGCGATGCCGTGGATCACGGCCTGCATCTGGAAGTAGACGTCCGGCCGCTCCGGGTTGCCGAAGTTCAGGCAGTCCGTCACGGCGACGGGGTGCGCGCCGGTGCAGACGACGTTGCGCGCCGCCTCGGCGACGGCGATCGCGCCGCCCCGGTACGGATCGATGTGGCAGTAGCGGCCGTTGCCGTCGGTGGAGACGGCGATCCCGCGCGACGTGCCCTTGATTCGCAGGACGGCGGCGTCGGCGCCCGCCTGGACGACCGTGTTCGAGAGCACGCTCTGGTCATACTGGCGGTAGATCCAGCGTTTGCTCGTAATGTTCGGCGAGGCCAGCAGCCGCAGGAGTGCGCCTTTCGCGTCGCTCAGCTCCGGCAGGCCGGTCAGGTCGAGGCGTTCCATCTCGAACAGCTCGGCCGCGGGCTCGCCTTCGCGGGTGTACTCCGGCGCGTCAACGAGAATGTCGACCGGCATCGTTCCGACTTCGGTGTCGCCGTCGCGGATGTGCACGAGCGCGTCGACGGTGACGCGGCCGATGATCGCCCACGGCACCTCCCAGCGCTCGAAGAGCCTGGCGACGTCGTCCTCGCAGCCCTGGCGGACGATGATCAGCATCCGCTCCTGCGATTCGGAGAGCATGACCTCGTACGGCGTCATCCCCTCTTCGCGGCGCGGCACCTTCGCCACGTCGATCTCGATGCCGCTGCCGCCGCGGCTCGCCGATTCCACGGCGGAGGACGTGAGGCCGGCCGCGCCGAGATCCTGAATGCCGGTGATCCAATCGACATGATTCCAGGCGAGGTCGAGGCACGCTTCCAGCAGCATCTTTTCGAGGAACGGGTTGCCCACCTGCACGGCCGGGCGCATCTCCTCGAAGCGGGCGCTGGGGTCCGTGCGCGAGGCCAGCCCGGACGCGCCGTGGATCCCGTCTCGCCCGGTGTCCGCGCCGACGAGCATCAGCAAGTTGCCGGCGCCCTCCGCTTTCGCCGTGACGAGCTGGTCGACGCGCGCGACGCCGACGCACATGGCGTTGACCAGCGGATTGGTGGCGTAAGCATCCTCGAAGCAGACCTCGCCGCCGACGGTTGGGATGCCCAGACAGTTGCCGTAGCCGCCGATCCCGGCGACGACGCCGTCGAACAAGTAGCGGTTCTGCGGGTCGCTCAGCGGCCCGAAGCGCAACGAATCCAGCAGCGCGATCGGGCGCGCGCCCATGGCGAAGATGTCGCGTACGATGCCGCCGACGCCGGTGGCCGCGCCCTGGTACGGCTCGACGGCGGAGGGGTGGTTGTGCGACTCGATCTTCATGACGACGCACATGTCGTCGCCGATGTCGATCGCGCCGGCGTTTTCCGCGCCGCGCCTGGTGAGAACGTACGCGCCCTCGGCGGGCAGCAGGCGCAGGAGCGCCTTCGAGTTCTTGTAGCCGCAGTGCTCGCTCCAGAGCGCCCCGAACATGCCGAGCTCGACCTCGTTCGGCTCGCGGCGCAGCTTCTGCACGATCATCTCGTACTCGTCGCGGGAGAGGGCGATGGTGTCGAGGGCGGACTGGTCGATGGCCATACTTACGGTAGTAATATAGCGTTAGAGCAAATGCCCGCGATAGAGTTGACCGACTACGCGCGCTTGCAGATGCTGGAGCGGGAACTTTCCGAAGCACTGGTGCGAGAAGCGCTAATGGAGCCGGACGAAATCGTAGCAGGCGATCGCGGGCGGAAAGTGGCCCATCAGCGCCTTGGCCCGGAGTTCCGTAATCATCTACTCCGAGTGGTGTTTGAAGAGGCGGACGACCAGTGGCTCGTAATAACGGTGTACACCACATCCAAGATTGAGAAGTACTGGAGAGGCCCATGAGGATTCGTTACGACGCTCAAGTAGACGCCCTGTATATCCGTCTGCGTGAAGGCAAGATCAGGGACAGCGACGAAATTGAGCCAGGTCTGATCGCTGACTATGGTGAAGATGGCAAGGTCATGGGTATCGAAGTGCTCGACGCCTCGGAGTTTCTCGGAGGCAAAGAGATGAAGGTCGAGTTAGCACTCACGCCTAAAGATTAGCGCGCTACGACTTACGGTTGATCACGATAAAGACCGGTGGCCCAGGAGAAAAATGCATTGCGTATGCCCGGTGTGTGGGTACGAATGGGTTCGGAATCGGATGCCCTGCTCGAGCGTGGGGGTAAGGCCACTGCCGACTTGGGATCCATTGGAACAACTGCGGTCTGTGCGATGAGGCATTGCTTCGCCGCTCGAGGGTAACTGCATGCCAGAAACGATGCGAGTGCTGCGGCTAACACGCCTCGAAGGACCCGATGCGCTGGAGATCGGCGAGGCGCCGGTGCCGGACGCGCCGGGCGCTGTGATCATCGACGTGCACGCGGCGGGGGTCGCCTTTGCGGACCTGCTGATGACGCGCGGGCAGTACCAGTTCCGGCCGGACCTGCCGTTCGTGCCGGGCTCGGACATCGCCGGCGTCGTGCGCAGCGCGCCCGACGACAGCGGGTTCAGGTCAGGCGACCGTGTCGTGGCCACCGGCTTCGGCGCGTGGGCGGAGGTCGCGGCTGCCGCGCCGGCGTCGACGTTCGTGATCCCGGACGGGATGAGCTTCGAGCAGGCGACGTCGCTGATCAACTACCAGACCGGGTACTTCGGGCTGGTCACTCGTGGCGCACTGCAGCCCGGTGAGCACGTGCTCGTGCACGGTGCGGCGGGCGGCGTAGGTACGGCGGCGGTGCAGATCGCACGCGGGCTCGGCGCGGAGGTGATCGCCGTCGCGCAGGGAGACGAGAAGCGCGCCATCGCGGCGGAGGCCGGCGCGCAGCACACGCTCGACGCGGACGGCGACTGGCTGGAGGCGGCGAAGGCGCTGACCGGCGGCCGCGGCGTCGAGATGGTGTACGACCCCGTCGGCGGCGATCGCTTCACGGACAGCCTGCGCGCGCTGGCGCCGGGCGGGCGGCTGCTGGTGATCGGCTTTGCCGGCGGCGCGATCCCGCAGGTGAAGGTGAACCGGCTGCTGCTGAACAACACCTCGGTCATCGGCGTGGCCTGGCCGGAGTGGGCCCGCGTGCATCCGGAGACGCGGGCCGTCGTCGCGGCCGGGCTGCAGGCCCTCTGGGACAGCGGCCACGTCCGCCCGATCGTCGGCCAGGTGTTCCCGCTGGAGCGCGGCGCAGACGCCCTCCGCGCCATCGAAGAACGCCGCGCGACGGGGAAGATCGTCCTGCGTGTGCGGGAGTGACGGTGCCCGTCAGGCGTCAGATCGCACAGACCAAACGCGCACTGGTTCGCCGACGCCCTTGAGGTCGCGTTCGCCGCGGTCTTCGAAGCGGACACCCGAGGACGTGCGGGCCAGCGAGCGGACTGTCTCCGACACCAGCACTTCGCCGGGGGCGGAATCGGCAGCGATGCGCGCGGCGATGTTCACTGCTCCTCCGTAGACGTTGGCGCGTCCATCCGGGTCGGTCTCGTGCAGGACGTCGCCGGCGTTGATGCCGAGGTGGAGCGGCAGGCCGGCATCGTCGCCTGCCTTGCCGCAGCGCACGGCGGCCTCGATGGCCTGGCGGGCGGAGGTGAAGACGGCGAGTACGCCATCGCCGAGGAGCTTGCCCTCGATGGGGGTGCCCGCGTTGTCGCGGATGATGGTGCGGAGAGCGGCATCGAGCCCGCGGGCCTTAGCGCGGAAGGCGGCGTCGCCGAGGAGCTCTGTGAGGGCGGTAGAGTCGGCGATATCGGCGAAGAGGATGATGGCGGTACCGGAGGGAACAGCCGACGTTTCGGGAAGAGACATCGCGGGCTTCGGGGTAATGCCGCCGCCGAGGAACTCTTTGATGGCATCGGCGACGGCTTCAGAGTCTCCAGCGAACGGCATCGCCTCGTCGCTGTCAAGAAGGATGAGTCGAGCGCCAGGTATTTTCGAGGCGAGGGTTCGTGCAGCGTTGACCGTCAAAACACGAATTCCGCGGCGATGGAGTACCAGAGCCGGCGCATTCACCAGCGGGAGCAGTCCTTCGACGTTGAACTCAAGAGTGGCATTCCAGAACACAGGTAAAGCGCCGGGTTCACAGCACTCTTGCCAGAGTGTAGCCAGCCGCTGAGCCAACCGGGTCTCCGACCAGCCGACCATGTTGTGCGCCCAGCTCTGAGTAACGAGGCGCCAGTCCTTGTCCATGAGCGATAGCCAACTTTGCGTCTCTGGGGCGTCCAGGATGTCTGAACCCATAGCATAGGCGCACCATAGAATGAGATGGGAGACGCGCTCCGGATTGTGTGCCGCGTAAAAGATTCCGGCCGCACCCATGTCAATCGGGGCGAAGAGATCGAATCGCTCCAGGCGAAGATGATCTGCGACGGCTTCGATGTCGTGCGCCATGACCTCGGGGGCGTAGGTTGGGACGTCGCGGTCAGACAGTCCGCTGCCGCGCGGGTCGTAGGAGATGAGTTGCCTGTCGCGACCGATCCGCTCGATCCAGTCTCGAATTTCGGGAATCTCCCACTCCAGCTGGATGTGGCTGAAGGGTCCCGTTGGCATTATGAGCAGCGGCACGCCCTCGCCCATCGTCCAGTAGGCGATGTTCACACCATCGCTCGTCTTCGCGTACTGGACGATGGGCTCCATCACACTCCCTCCCGCACTGCCCACACCCGCACGGGGTCGTCGATGCCCTTCAGCGAGTGCTCGCCGCGGTCTTCGAAGCGGACGCCCGCCGACGTACGCGCCAGCGAGCGTACTGTCTCCGACACCAGCACCTCGCCCGGCGCGGAGAGGCCGCTGATGCGCGAGGCGATGTTGACAGCGCCGCCGTAGACATTGCTGCGCCCGTCTGGGTCGGACTCGCGTATGACGTCGCCCGCATGCAACCCGAGATGCAGTGGCAGCCCGCCCTTGTCGCCCGCCCGGGCGCAAGCAAGTGCCGCCTCGATCGCCTGCCGCGCGCTGGTGAAGACGGCGAGGACGCCGTCGCCGAGCAGCTTGCCCTCTATGGTGGTGCCCGCGTTGTCGCGGATAATCGCGCGGAGCGCGGTGTCGAGGTCACGGGCCTGGTCGCGGAAGGCGGTGTCGCCGAGGCGCTCGGTGAGAGCGGTGGAGTCGACGATGTCGGCGAAGAGGATGGCGGCGGTGCCGGAAGGGGGTTCGGGGGCGGAAGGGGTTTCACGCTCCTGGATCACTCCCAGAAACTCGTTGACGGCGTCTAACGCGGCAGCGACATCGCCGAGATAGGGCGCTGCGGAAGCCCCTTCAAGAATTCGCAATGTCGCGTTACGATTCCTCGACGCCACATCTCTAGCCCCCTCCATGTCGGGAAACGTAACCAGGCGGCGATGCATCACGAGGATCGGAGCCCTGATTTCGCCCAGCAACTGGGTGACGTCTACCTCACGGAACGCCTCCAGGTACGCCTGCCACGTCTCTCTGCTGACGGATTCTCTTATCAACGAGGCGAAGCGCCGGGCCGGCGCACCCTGAGACCAGCCGACCACCGAATGCGCCACTGTCTCGGTGAGGAGGGACCAATCCTTATCCAGGAGCGCGAAAAGGCCCGAAAGCTGCGGATTGGCAAAGAAATCCACGCCGCGCGCATAAGGACTCCACAGCAGGAGGTGGGACACGCGCTCCGGGAAGCGGGCGGCGAACGCGATTGCGGCTGCTCCGGAGATTACGTTGCCGAGTAAAGCAAATCTGTTCAGTTCGAGTCGGTCCGCCACCGCTTCGACGTCGAGCAGCAGTGAATCGAGAGTGAAGTCGTGCACGCCACGATCAGACAGGCCGAGCCCTCGGGCGTCGTATCTGACCAGCATCGTTTGCTCCGACAATTGCTCATACCAACGGCGCATCTCCGGGATCTGCCATTCCAAGAGAATGTGGCTGAACGGCACACGCGGCATATCCAGCAGCGCCATGCCTTGGCCTAGCGTCCAGAAAGCAATGCTCACGCCGTCGCTCGTCTTCGCGTACTGGATTCGCGGTTCCATGCGGCGATCCCTTACAGGAACACGTAGTCCGCCGGGTTGGGCTTGCGGGTCTGCTGCCAGTACTCGACCAGGTTGAACGGCCAGTTCTGGGTGACGCGGCCCTTCTCGTTCTTGTACCAGCTGTTGACCTTGGAGGTGCCCCACGTGCGCTGCAGGTTCGCCGCATCGATGCGCTCGTTGTAGGCGTCGTGCACCTCCGGCCGGACGTCGAGCGCCCGGTGGTGCTCGTCGAGCAGCAGGCGGATGCAGCCCAGGACGTACTGCACCTCGCACTCGGAGAAAAAGATGATGCTGCCGTTGACGACGATGTTCGTGTTGGGTCCGTAGAGTAGGAAGAAGTTCGGGAAGTTGGGGACGGTGATGCCCATGTAGGCGCGCGCGTCGCCGTCCCACTGCTCGTTCAGGTCTATGCCGTGGCGCCCGGCCACCTTCATCGGCGTCAGAAAGCGCGAGGCCTGGAAGCCGGTGCCGTAGACGATCACGTCGGCCAGATGCTCCACGCCGTCATCGGTGACGACGCCGCGCGGGGTGATCTCCCTGATCCGGTCGGTGATCAGGTGCACGTTGTCGCGCTTCAGCGTCTTCGCCCAGATACCGTTGTCCAGCAGCATTCGCTTGGATGTCGGCGGGTATGAGGGCACGACTTTCTCGAGGAGGTCCGGGCGGCCGGCGAACTCGGTCTGGAGGTAGAACGTCAGCATCGCGCGCAACATTTCGTTCGGGCCGCTCACCGAGCGATCCTGGTTTGGCCAGCTCTCATCGACCGTGGCGGCCGGCAGCAGGCCGTCGGTCATGTTCCAGAACAGCCAGAAGCGATACCAGTGCGAGTAGTGCGGAACGTGGCGGAACAGCCAGAGCAGCCCATCGGCGACGTCGTCGTGGTACGCCGGTACGGGAACGAACCAGGCGGGAGTTCGTTGAAAGACGTTGAGCTCCGCGATCTCGCCGGCGATCGCCGGGACGACCTGCGCCGCGCTGGCCCCCGTGCCGATCACGGCGACGCGCTTGCTCTTGAGGTCGACGCCGTGGTCCCAGCGAGCCGAATGGAACGACGGCCCGGCGAACGTTTCGAGGCCCGGAATGTCGGGCATCTTCGGCCGGTTCAGCTGGCCGACGGCGCTGATCACGGCCTGCGCCGCGACGGTCGTCTCGCCGTCCAGGGTCCGAAGCCGCAGGGTCCACGAAAGTCGCTCGTCGTCGAAGTCGGCGGACAGGACTTCGGCGCCGAACTGGATGTGACGGCGGATGTCGTACTGGCCGGCGCAGTCGCGGAAGTAGTCGAGCAGGACTTCCTGCGGCGAAAAATGCTTCGGCCAGTCCGATCTCTGAGCAAAGGAATAACTGTAGAAGGCATTCGGGACGTCGACGCGCGCGCCGGGATAGGTGTTCTCCAGCCAGGTGCCGCCGACGTCAGCGTTCTTCTCGAAGATGACGAACGGCACGCCGGCCTGCTTGAGCCGGATCCCGGCCAGGATGCCCGACATGCCTGCGCCGATGATCGCTACCGAGAACGCCACGCTCGAGTCCATGCGCCACGCCGGCGCTCTCGTGTCCTCGTCGAACGGGGCCAGCTCTTCCACCAGCAGCGGGATATAGTCGTCCGGCGTCGCCGAGCCGGTCATCCACTGCGTGATCGTTCGCAGGTCCGATTCGGTGGCGTCCGGTGCAGAGGCCGAGCCGTCGCGGAGCGCTCTCAGCGCCTCGAACGCGACGATGCGGGCCGCCGCCTGTTGCTCCGGCGTCATCCCGCCCTGAGGCACTCCCGGCGCGAAGCCCGGCGGGCGGATGTCCTCTCGCAGGATGGCTAAGTCGCCGGTTGCCTGCGCCAGCGCCGGGATCAAAGCCGGCAGAAACGCATCGAGCAGCGCCTTGCGGATGGTCTCGTCGTCAGCGGTGATCTGGTCGATCTCGAGGGCGATAGCCATAGGTCAGTTAATAGCGGAGTTGCGCTGGGTTGTCCAGCGAAGGCAGAGCCAGGGTAGGTTCAAGTCAGTAGTAAGATATGTCAAATACTGGAGGAGACAATGAGGATCAGGTATGACCAAGAAGTCGATGCCCTCTACATTCGTCTGAGAGAAGGCAAGATTGAGGAAAGTGATGAGATCGAGCCCGGACTGATCGCTGACTACGGCGAGGGTGGGAAGGTAATGGGTATCGAGATTCTCGATGCGTCCGAGTTCCTGGGCGGGAAAGAGATGCGGGTGGAACTGGCATTGACCCCGAACGAGTAACTACACCCGATCAGAGCAACTGCGGGCCCAGGTGCACGTAGTGCGTTGTCACGTACGTTCCCACGACCATCGCTGCCAGCCCGAAAGCGGTCAGGCCGGCCTTCACCCACAGCGGCCACGGCTGGTAGCGCCACATCAGGTAGAGGCCCAGCGGCGCGAAGACGTAGCCTGCCAGGAACGCCACCCAGACGTTTTCGTACCACGGCTTGCGGGGTGCTGGCTCGGGGCTATCGGTCAATGAGGGCCGGTCGTTACATGCGTTCGGCCTGAGTGGCGCACGTGGACCACACTCAGGTGTCTTATGAGACGATCCAAGGCGACGTGAACCACGCCAATGTCGCTACGCTGCTCCTGCGCGACGGCCCTAGCGATATCGCCGCTGATTGTGGCTTGGTACCAACTCCGTTGGAAGGTATGCCGGAGCCGCTTCAATATCCCTGTGCGATCCATCGATGACTCCCTCTTTGGCAGGATACTCGCCCAATCATCTGCAGCCAAGTGATTCAGCGGGCGCTCAGGATGTTCCCGCGCAGCGAGCGCAGAACATACCGAGCGCGTCCAGCTACTTGCACATGCCGCTGCCAACTCCAGATAATGAACCCCTGCTATGGGCTTCCTGCAACGCGTCGTCCCCAAGCGGCTGTCCTCGCGCCTCTGGCTGATCACCCTGCCATCCGCGTTAATTTCCTTCGAACGCCACTCCGACCCCCCCAAGCTCCCAATCGGCCGGGCCCGCTATTTCGGATTCCTGCTGATCGCCGCCGGGGTCGGCCTCACGTTCCGGGAGGCGAGTCAGGATGACCGCACACCAGACGCAACCAGCCTGATCGCCGCCAGCCCGGCCACAGTCGGCGGCCTGCTCGCGCTCACTGGCGTTGCCCTGCTGCTGCGTTCTCTATTGCTCGCCCTTTACTCCGTGAGTCTCACAGTCGCCGCTGGCACCGGCCGGATCGCCGTCGCAGCACCGTCCGTCGGCACCCTGTTCGGACGCGACTCTGACTAGCGCAGCGCCGGTGCGGCATCCGGTCAGCCTTGACTGACTCGACGCCCTATCCTGGGCCAAGTGCGAACACAAAACTTGCTCGGGTCCGTTGTTAGTTCACTGGCGCACCTCTGCGCCTTGAGACGCGGACTCAGCGAGCGGCTGCGTCAACGAACTATGACCGATAGCGACCTTGCTCGTCCGGCGGTATGACCTTAATAGATCGCCGCTGCATTTCGGGGGTGAGAACCCGGGTGGTGGTTCGACGTGGCAAGAAGATAAATCCGAACACCACCAAAATCCCAAGGGGGAACGCTAAGAATGCCCACGCAGGACTGTATCCTTTGCGGCGAGCCAATTTCGCCGTAAGAATGAAGCTAACAACAAGGACAACGAAGTAGGCGACCACGAAGAATCCAGTCATATTGCGAGCAGATCCTTCAAACTCCCGCCACCGCGTAGATCCTTGACGGCGACCAGGAATCGCGTTGCACCATCGAATATTCCCCAGGCCAGCAACGGTACGGCGACCACGACAAAGGGGTTGTAGCGCGTGGCTTGCCGCAAATCGCCGCGCGCCAGGGCGACCAGGGCATGCGTCATACCGCAGCCAGGACACCGGAAGCCAAAGAACTTACGGAACGGGCAAGTGACTAATATTCGGTCTTGATCTTCAATCGACTGAAGGAGTTCGCGGGCCTTGTCAAGCAGCATCGGTGTCCGCCTAGGACACAGCCATCTTTTCCTCAAGCAGGTTGCCGAACTGATCAACTGAAACCCGCATCCTTTGCTCTTTTTTCTGAGTCAGCGCGAGAATCGCCCAGACGATCCACCAAATACCGCAGGTGAAGAGGCCAATTAAGAAGTGAAGGACATGGTTGACGGGCTTGCCCTGAAGCATCAAGACCGCTGACACGTCGCGATCGTTCTTGTCGACTACGGTCCAGCCCTCAAGGGTTTTGGCGGAAACTATCTTTGAGAGCCGCTCGACTCGCTCGGCGGGAGTTATCTGCGTGGTCTGTGGCGCAGGTGCCGTGGCATCCATTGGCTGGCCGGCTGCCGAGCTCGGAACGATTGGAGTGGACGCGGCTGGTTCGGGCTGCGTCGACTGCGGATTCGTGGATTCTGACTCCGGGTGCGTCATATCGCCTCCTCTGGTCAAGGTGGCGTCATTATCCCAGTTGACGCGCTGCTGTCAAGGGACGCTGCGTCTGAATCCGCCTGGTCGCAAGAACGGTTAGTCAGCCTGCGGCAGCAGCGCGCCGCTGACCCCACGCCCGTAGCGCCACCACACCACCACATCCCACCTTCGGCCCGTACCCCCCCGACGTCGTGCCCCAAGATCGCCTGAAATCGCTCGTAGCATGTTCCCCTGCTGCGCCTCCGCGAGTGACTAGTGGAACACGAACTTCGCGCGCTTCAGCCCGATTGGCGGGCGGTAGGTCAGCTCTCGCGGTTGCGTGCCGTTCGGGACTTCGAAGATCAGCACGACGCTCCCGGTGTGGCCCGGTAACAGGGACCGTGGCGGCAGGTGGCCTCCGAGGCTGGCGAAAAGGGACGTCGCGCCGTCCAGTTGGAAATCGCCTTCGCCGACGGATAGATCAGCGATTCGCTGATTCTCGACCTGCGCGGTGATCTGGAGGAACCGCATTCCGTCTTCAGGTTTGTACAGACTGCCGGGGAAATCGTACGGGTCCTTCGCTGAGAGAAGTGTGACTCGAATATTCGACACGTCGATGACCTGGGATGACTGACCCTGGCTGAGGGTTGTGTAGTTGACGTCGGCGGAAACCGTCCCGATCGCCGAGGAAACGGCAAAGGCGAACACCACAACGAGCAGGCCCACGATCGCCATGCCGACGAAGGCGGAGATCAGCTGCGCCCGCCTGGAGCCAGGAGCGGTCGTCGCCGAGAGGCTGTACGGCGGAAACTCGTCCCGCAGCGACATCCAGTAGGCGCTCACCCGCGCGTACCAGCGCATCCAGCCGACGACGAAGTTGCGCAGGCCGCGCGGGAAACGGCCGGTGATCATGATCGCGAACCAGCCGACGACCTCGCAGACGACGACCCCGAACCAGAGCGCGCTGAGGATGATAAAGTGCGGGATCGAGGCGAACGTCTTCCAGAAGAAGAGCTGCCGGCGGCGGATTCGGGCCGGCTTCTCGACGTTGTACTGGACGTACCAATCGCCGTCAAACGGCGGGTAGCGGTCCGTGATCAGGAAGAAGTAGGAGTAGGAGCGCAGAGTGAAGCGCTGCATAGCCACGATCGTGCCCCAGGCCCAGCTGACCGGCCGGCCGCGCACCAGCACCGTAATCCAGTGCAGGAGCATGATCACCGAGATCAGCCCGCCGCCCACGCCGACCGCGAAGGAGAACGCTGTGATGCTGCCGCTCAGCAAGAACACGAAGAGGAGCAGCGGGATCGCCAGGATGATGCGGAAGAAGGTGCTGAGCCGCGAGAGCTTGTCCGGGCCGGTGACCTCGAACGAGACAGGATACGGCGGCCGCGGCGGCGGCACGCCTTCGATCCCGGACGGCCGCTCGTCAGAGGACGCGGCGGCAGAAAGCGATGACGGCTGAGCCGGCAGCTGCTGCGCGGCCTCGGCTGGGAGTGGCGTCTCCGCCGCTGGTTGTGGCGGTGCCGACTCCGGCGAAGGAGCCGGCATTTGCTGCGCTGCCTCAGGTGGGAGCGGCGGCGTCTCGCCTGCCGGTGGCTGACCGGTGCCTTCGCCCGCCGGTGGCTGACCGGTCTCTTTGGGCCATGGTGGCTGCCCGGGCGTTTCGTCCAGGGCGATTCACCTCCGCTGAACAGGCTTTGCCTGCGACTGCTTTGCCCCTAAGAACACGGCACGGCCGCGAAGGTTAACGCGTCTTGGACGCCTTCGACGCAAGCTCGGCGTCTTCGGGCTCTTCTGCGAGGAGCAGGTTCTCGTAATGAATGCTGCTCAGTTCCTCGGGTGTCAGGCGCTCCCTGGCATCGAGCCACCTCGAGGCCGATGATATGGCCGTTTTCGTCCAAATCGGCTGTCACGCCTTCCTCTATATCAACGCCGTCGTGTGCCTACGCGTATCGAAGCTCGATGTAAAGGACATCAGCTTCCGGATCGTAAGTAATTCTCATGCCCGGACCTTCGCCCATTCCACGACCGACTTCCAGATCAGCAGCCCGTCTTCGCCGCCCATCAGCGCCTCGCAGGCGCGTTCCGGGTGCGGCATCATCCCCAGCACGTTGCCGCGTTCGTTGACGATGCCGGCGATGTTGCGCTCGCTGCCATTGGGGTTCGCTTCGGCGATCACTTCGCCTGTGGACGTGCAATAGCGGAACGCCACGCGGCCGGCCGCCTCAATCTCGTCCAGCGTCGCTGCGTCGGCGAAGTAACGGCCGTCGCCGTGAGAGATCGGGACGCGGAGCACCTGGCCCGGCTCGCAGGCCGACGTCCAGGCGCTGGCCGTATTCTCAGCGCGCAGGTGGATCCACTCGCAGCGGTACTGGAGGGAGGCGTTGCGCATCAGCGCGCCCGGTAGCAGGTGGCACTCGCAGAGGATCTGGAAGCCGTTGCAGATGCCAATCACCGGCTTACCCCGCTCGGCGCCGGCGAGGACGGCGTCCATCACGGGCGAGAAGCGGGCGATAGCCCCGACCCGCAAGTAGTCGCCGTACGAAAAGCCGCCCGGCAGCACGATCGCGTCGTAGCCCGAAAGGTTGGTCGCGCGGTGCCAGACGAGATCGGCGTCCTGGCCGGCAAGCTGAAGCGCGTGCTGTGTGTCGTGGTCGCTCCAGGTGCCCGGGAAGACGATTACGGCGAAGCGCATTGTGCCTTAAGGGTCGTGGGTCAGCCGTCAGCGGTCAAGGGGGCGCTATAATCGGCGCACGATGGAACCTCGCATCCTGTACGCGCAGACTAGCGACGGCGTAAACATCGCCTACTTCTCGATGGGCGAGGGCCTACCAGTGGTCTTCGTCCCGCCGGTGCCGTGGAGCCACCTCCAAATGGAGCTCGCGGACCCGGGCTATCCGTTGGTACGAGGCGAGAGCCGGTCCGAGTCTATGAGGTGAGCTGGCGCGACACAGCCGCTAGGTAGTGTTGTGAAGGCAACTCGTCGAACTGCGAGTTTGTACTCAAGTCCCGGCGTCCGTATTTCAGCGCGGCCCCGGTACTATTCCAGCGTGATGCCGTTACCGCGGCGGACCTGACCGGACCCTATCACGGCGGCATAGACGCCAACGTTAGCCTGGTTATGCTGGGCTGCCGTGCGCAGGATACCCGCATCCCTTGGTAGGTCTCCTTGGGGCAGCGTCGTCATCACGCAGCGGGGGCAGGGTCCGATGAGCCTGAGGCGCGCCGTGTTCCCGATAGCGAGCGTCCGGCCGACCCAGGCATTCTCAATGAAGTCTTTCACGCCGTTCGTGGTCTCGAGGACGATATTCGGCCGGAATCGCCGGACCTCGAAACGGCCCTCTGGATAGAGCTCGCGGAGCCGGTCGAGAGTGGCCGTGGTCAGCAGATGGACGACGGCGCAGTCGAAGAACGTACCCTCCGGCAGATCGAAGTCGTGGACTGTGTCCCGGTGGTCGAGGCCATCCATATCAGGCCAGTATTCCTCGGCCTTGGCCGTCCAGGCGCCGGGGATTGGAGGCTCACTTACCTCCCGATGGCCGTCAAGTTTCACCTCACGATTGAGCGCTTGCGAGAGGATCTGGTTGAGGTCGCTTTGGTCGCTGGTAACCACCGTGCCATCCGGCAAGGTGATGCGGACCGGCGGCATCTTCGCGCCAGGACGCGGGGCGTCGACAAAGGCCGCGCGGAAGTCAAACAGCTGTGGCCACTTCCTGGGGTTCTTGGCGCTCGCGACTTTTCCGTCGGAGCTATCCACGAGCGCGTAAGCGCGATCTCCCAACAGCCCCTGCTCGGTCACCTCGGCAGAGTTCAACTCCTCTCCCATCATCGACTTAACCGGATACCGCCAGAGAGAAATGACGCTACCAATATTGACTTGCGCCGATTGCGACATAGTTGACCCCTTCCGCCAGCAGCTCGCGCCGGAGGCCCGAGGCGAGCCAACCGTGACCGGCCGGGGCATTGTGACCGTCCGCCAATTATTGTGGCTCGCCATTCGTGCGTCGTCCAGCGTCGCGCATCCACCAGTGGGCCCGCCGGTAACCGCGCCAGCTAGGTGGGCACTATCGTTAGCGTCCGGGGTGACTCTAGATGTAACATTGCCAAATCAAGGACGGGCGGAGTTCGCATGTCCTCTTCCGAGCCACCACGAGGCCGGCATGAAGCTTCCGGTGACGGTTGAACCATTGCTGGACCATGGTGGCG
>DAINDD010000009.1:49231-55047 GCA_036732045.1 Chloroflexota bacterium | reverse complement strand
CGCGCCGCCGCGCAGGATGAGGCCGGTCGTCCCCGTTGGCAGCGTCTCCGGGAAGGCGGCGACGTTGAGCGCGAGCAGCACCTCGCCGCCCATCGCATAGACGTCGCTCATCGCATTGGCCGCGGCGATCGCGCCCCAGTCGTACGGATCGTCAACGAGCGGCCCGAAGAAGTCGACGGTCAGCACTACGGCTTGCGCATCGTTCAGCCGGTAGACCGCGGCGTCGTCCGGCGCTGCCAGCCCGACCAGCAAGTCTGCGTCGCCTCCCGCCAGGTCGGGAAAGTGGCGAAGGACGTCCGCCAGCATCGCCGCGCCCGCCTTGCCGGCGCACCCGGCGCAGGACGAGAGGGCGGTTAGTCGAGGCGATTGCGTGCTCACGTGACTCCTTTGGCGGTGTCCGGTCGTTGTCAGTATACGTGCGAGGTCGCGGATGAGAGATCGATCCGTCAAAATGACGCCCATGCGTACGTTGCTGGCTCTGGCGGCTGTGCTGATTGTTGTGCCGGCCGTGGCGTGCGGCGGCGGTGCCGCTGAGGGGTCGCCGACGCCGCGGGCGCTTGTTGGCACCCCGCAAGCAACAGCGACGGCCAGTGTACGGCCGCGTACCACGACGCCGTCGCCGACGCTGGCGCCGACGCCTACGCCGGAGCCGACGCTGGTGTCGCTGGACTGGCTCGCGGCTGATGTCAGCGTGCCCGGCCTTGCGGGCAACATTGCTGCGCCCGTGGAAGACAGCGGGTTGCAGGCTTCCGTCGACGGCGCTCTCGCCGGCTTCGGAGGCAGCGCCTCGGTTGTCGTCGAGAATCTGCAGGACGGACGCTACACCGCGAGGAACGAGTCGCAGACCTGGTACGCGGCCAGCACGTTCAAGGCGGCGATCCTGCTGACCGCGTATCAGCAGCGCGATGCCGGTCTGCTGGACTTCGACAAAGTCGTCACGCTCGAAGACAAGTACACGCAGTACGACCTGGGCACGCTGGACGGCCTGGGCCTGAGGACGAACGATCAGGTAACGGTACGCGATGCGCTCAAGGGCATGATTGTGGTCAGCGACACCTCACTCGCGGCGCTGATGCAGGACCAGGTTGGGGGCAACAACGTCGACGCCGTGTTGCGGGACATCGGCGCCACTGTGATGACTGTGAACAGCCACGACCTGCCGACGACGGCGCTGGATCTCGCGCACCTGATGATCGCGATAACCGCCGGCCAGGGCGTCTCGGCCGAATCACGCGACGAGATGCTGTCCCTGCTGGCGCAGGAGTGGTATACGCAGGGCATTGTCGCCGGCCTGCCAGCGGGCACACAGTATGCGCACAAGAGCGGCAGCTACGGGGCGGCAGTCCACGACGCCGGCATCGTCTGGGGACCGGCGGGCCCGTACGTCATCGTCGTCATGACCGACGGCTCCGGCGCCTGGACGCCGATCGCAGACGTCTCCGCCGCGGTGTGGGACTACTTCGCTTCGGGCCCGGCAAGTTCGCCGGCGCCGGGGGATTCGCCGCCGACCGACGCGCCGTAAGCGCCCACCTGTGAGAATCTGTGTCCATCTGTGGCTAACGTAAAGAAGCGAACGCGCGCGAAGGCGCAGCTTTCGCCGGCCGAGATCGTGCGGCGGCTGTCCGCGCTGTACGGCGAGCCGGTGTCGCGGCCGCACGGCGACCCAATGGCAGAGCTCGTGCTCACGATCCTGTCGCAGAACACGTCGGACACAAACTCCGGGCGCGCCTTCATGCGGCTCGTGCGTCGCTTCCCGGACTGGCGCGCGCTGATGGATGCGCCCATGTCTGAGATCGAGCGGGAGATCGCCGTCGGCGGCTTGGCCAAGCAGAAGGCGCCGCGCATCAAGGCCTCGCTCGATGCGGTGTGGGTTGCACGCGGTTCGTTCGACCTGGAGTTCCTGCGCGAGATGCCCTTAGACGAAGCGAAGAGCTGGCTGCGCGAGATGAAGGGAGTCGGCCCGAAAACGGCGGCTTGTGTGCTGATGTTCTCGTTCGGCCTGCCGGCGCTGCCCGTCGATACGCACGTGCACCGCGTAGCGCAACGACTCGGCCTCGTGCCGGAGCGCGCGACGGCCGAGCAGGCGCACGACATCCTGGAAGCGATGCTAGAGCCGGACCTCGTCTTCCCCTTCCACATCATGCTGATCAAGCACGGCCGCCGCCTCTGCGGCGCCCAGCGCCCGCGCTGCGAAGACTGCCCGCTCCTCGAAGGTTGCCCGGTCGGCCAGGCGTTCACGAAGGCGGCGCGACGGAAAATCGCCGAGGATTAGCGCGGGACGGACGCGGATTGATTTTGGCCACAGATGCTCACAGATGCGGCACAGATATTTTCGGATCTGGACGAGGCGTGATTCGTTATATTCGTTCGCCATTTGTTGACAGCGGACCCTGCTTTCGCGCCGACGTTTCAACTACCCCAGATTCCTTCGCACGATGGGTCGCGACTGCGAGCTGACGCTGTCACTGCTGAGAATGACAGCGAGTGCAGGGGAATCTGTGTCGTATCTGTGCGCATCTGTCGCAATCACGTCGTTAAGCACTGGCTTTGGCACGGGCGCGCGGGGCCTCGGAGGAGCGCTGGACAGCAGCCTTGTTGAGCGTGTAATACGCAGCGCCCATGACGACGCCCAGACCGCAGAGCCCGGCGAAGAGCCCAATCGTCTGTTGCGTGCCGATGGTCGAGGCGAGGACGCCCATCAGGTAGCCGCCGATCGGCGTGGAGCCGGCGAAGAGAAGCATGTATAGCGAGACGACGCGCCCGCGCAACTCGTCCGGGGCGGCGATCTGGATCGACGTGTTGGCCGTCGTGCCGAACGTTGAGCCGGCGGCGCCTATTCCGACAAGGCAGGCCAGCGTCAGATAGATGTTGTGGCTGACCGCCACGCCGCCGAGGAGCAGCGTGAAGGCGATCGCGCCGGCGAAGAGCTGGTAGCGCGTCGCCGCCTTGCGCCCGGCGAGGAAAAGCGCCGCGACCAGCGCGCCAAATCCGACCGCTGCCGTCAGTATCCCGAGCGTGACCGAGCCTTCGTTCAGCACGTACTTGGTGACCAGCGGCAGCATCACGGTGAAGTTGTAGCCGAACGTCCCGATCATGGCGACGAGGATGATGATCAGCAGAATTGACGGCGTGCGGAACGAGTATGCGATTCCTTCTTTCAATTCGGCGAGCGGGTGACCGGGGGCCCGTCTTTCGCGGGTGAAAAGCTCGCTTTGCCGGATCGCCAGCAGGCTAATGATCACGGGCACGAAGCTGACTCCGTTCAGGAGGAAGACGGCTTCGACGCCGAAGGCCGAGATGATGAAGCCGCCGATCGCCGGGCCGATCAGCCGCGCGCCGTTGAACATTCCTGAGTTGAGTGCTACGGCGTTGATCAGGTCTTTGCGCCCGACCATCTCGATGGCGAATGCCTGGCGCGTCGGCATGTCGAAGGCGTTGGAGAAGCCCAGCATCAGCGCAAGAACGTAGACGTGCCAGAGCTGCACGGTGTGTGTCAGGACCAACAGCGCCAGGATAATCGCCTGCGTCATCGCCAAGGTCTGTGTTAGCACCAGGAAGTTGCGTTTGGGCACGCGGTCCGCAATCACGCCGGCGAACAGGACGAATATTGTGATCGGTAGGAACTGGAGCATCGTGACGACGCCGAGGGCGACCTGCGAGTTCGTGATCTGGAGGACGAGCCAGGCTTGCGCGATCGTCTGCATCCAGGTCCCGATAAGCGAGATGCTCTGGCCGGCGTAGAAGAGGCGATAGTTACGGTGCTGGAAGGCGCGCAGGCTCTCCGTCCAGCGTCCGGGGGAGATCGTCGGCGTGGCGGGCTCCGCGACGCCACCCATCTGGGGGGTCGCCAGTTGCGCGGGGTCCGGCTCACTTCGGAATGGCACGCGGACGCGGGGTAAGCGAGTACGCCGCCGCTTTCTCTCCATAAGCGGATACTCGCGCGGCGGGCGGCCTCGCGCAAGGCGGCATCTCTCCTCCGCTCCTACTTAGGTTCTCGAAGGACGAGCGGGGCGGCGACGACTCGCTGATGTGCGAGCGTTAAGTTGGTGTTACGACGTCAGCGCGCGGGACACTTTGGCGATCGCCGTCACGTAGTCGTCCATGTCGCCGATCGAAGCGGTGGGGTGGACGAGCAGCGTGAAGAGCTCGCTGGAGAGGCGCTCGGCGACTGGGCAGGCGGCGTCGGCGAGGCTGGCATCGCGGAAGACGGGTTGCTGCGGGAGCGGCGTCGGGTAGCGGCGCGAGATCGGCAGGCCCTCCGCGGCGACGGCTGCGACGAAACGTGCGATGTCGCTGCCCGAATCGCGGCGCAGACGGCAGATGTACTTGTAGTAGCTGTGAGCGGCGTAGTCCGCCACGAACGGCGGCTCGACCTGCGGTATTTCGGCCAGCCGCTCGGAGAGACGCGCCGCGTTGCGCCGCCGCGCGATGAGGTATTCGTCGAGCTTGCGCAGTTGGATGAGGCCAGTCGCCGCCTGCATCGAGGTCATGCGGTAGTTGTAGCCGAGCTCCAGGTGGTAGTACGCGCGCTCCCCTTCGATTGGCCCCTCGCCGTGATGGCGGATTCGCCGCATGCGGTCGGCGAGAGCCGGGTCGCCGGTAATGATGGCGCCGCCTTCGCCGCCGGTCGTGATGATCTTGTCTTCCCAGAAGCTGAAGCAACCCGCCTCGCCGATCGTGCCGACTTTGCGGCCCTTGTACTTCGCGCCGTGAGCCTGCGCGGCGTCTTCGATCACCGCGATGGCGCGCGGCTGCGCGATCTCAATCAGCGCATCGAGGTCGGTGGGATGGCCGTTCAGGTGCACGGCGATGATCGCCTTCGTGCGCTCCGTGATCCGCTCGCGGACGCTGTCCGGCGAGATGCAGAAGGTCCGCTCGTCGACATCGGCGAAGACGGGCGTCGCGCCCTGGTGGAGGACAGGCGTGGCGGAGGCGATGAACGTGTGCGCCGGGACGATCACTTCGTCGCCGGGCCCGACGCCGAGACCGATGAGCGCGGTGTGGATCGCCGTCGTGCCGGAGCTCGTTGCGACGCAGTGCTCGACGTCGTGCCACCCCGCGAAGGCGCGCTCGAAGTCTCCGACAGAGCGGCCGGTGAGTTGGGTGAGCCTGCCGGTGTCGAGCACCTCGGCGACGGCGGTGACGTCCTCTGGGCCGAGGCGCGGCCAGCGCGGGAAAGGCTCGCTGCGGGTCTTTGGGCCGCCGTCAATCGCAAGTTTGTCGGACATGGTCGGGACGTATTATAACGGCGACGGACCAGGAACAAGGAACGGGGATGGATCTCGTTCGGTGGTCCCGTTCGTGGTTCCCGCGACGAAGGAGTGAGCGATGGATTTCAGGATAAAAGGACGTGTGGCGCTGGTGACTGGCGCCGGACGCGGGATCGGTGCGGAGATCGGGCGGACGCTGGCGGCAGAGGGCGTTCGCGTCGCCGTCAACGACCTCTTCGAAGAGCGCGCCGAAGAGAGCGCGGAGGAGCTGCGAAGCGCCGGCGCCGAGGCGATGAGTGTGGCGTTCGACGTCACGGACTACGTTGCTGTCGAGGCGGGCGTCCGACACGTGCTCGAGGCGTTCGGGCAAGTGGACATCCTGGTGAACAATGCCGGCATCCCGGCGGCGACTGCGCAGGACGCGCTCCCTTCGGCGGGCGAGCTCTTCGGTGGCACCGACCGCGCCCAGTGGGACCGGACGATGGGGCTGATCACCTATGGCGTCCTCAATTGCGCCCGCGCTGTGATTGAGCCGATGACCCAACGGCGCTGGGGCCGCATCGTCAGCGTCATCTCGGACGCCGGGCGTGTCGGCGAGCCGCGGCT
>DAINDD010000009.1:33194-49221 GCA_036732045.1 Chloroflexota bacterium | reverse complement strand
GCTCGCCGCCTACTCGATGGCGAAAGCGGGCGTAATCGGCTTCACCAAGGCGCTAGCGAAGGAGGCCGGCCGCAACTGCATCACGGTGAACTGCGTCTCGCCGGCCACGACAGTCACCGACGCGACGAAGGACTGGATCGCCGCCCAGGGTGAGCAGATCATGCGGTCGTATCCGCTGGCGCGTGGGCTCGGACGTCTTGGGCAGCCGTCGGACATCGCCAACGCAGTTGTGTTCCTGGCGTCGGAGCGAGCGGAGTGGATCACGGGCCAGGTGCTGAGCGTCAACGGCGGCTATTCAATGGTCGGTTGAAAAATCATCCCTAAACTAATCCTAAACTTTCACCTTCCTGGTCGCTGCAGCCTGTAACGTCGGAATTTCCCTCGCGTCTGACCTTATGTAAGAAAAGGAACGGTTCAGGGTTGGGCCGTGGTTGGAGAGGGATTAGTGGATACCGCCCGGACAAGAAGCCGCTGGGGAATAGCGGGCGCAGCCGTTGCGTTCGTCGCAACTGGCGCCGTCGGCGCTCTCGTCGTCATGGACGGCACGATTCCCAGCGCCTTCACGGCCCTCTTCTTCATCCCGATCATCTTCGTCGCCTACCGCTACCCACTCGGCGTCGCGGCGACTCTGGCGATCTTCGCATCGGCCTTGAGCAGTCCGGCGATGACGCTGGCCGGCGTGCACTTCGACGACTCAGTCCGGCCTGTGCTCTGGCTCGGCTGGCCCGCCGTCTACTTGTTCCTGGCGGTGAGCCTCAACCAGTGGGCGAGCATCCAGGAGCAGCGCGGCCAGCTGGAAGAGGCAGGCCGCGATTTGGGCGAGGTCAGCGCCCGCAATAACCGCCGTGAGCAAGAGCTGGACACGCTGTCCTCAATCCACACGGCGATCATGTCCGGCAGCGATGAACCGACAGTGGTCAACGAGATCACCCGGCGGGTCGCGGAAGCATGCGGGGCCAAGATCTGCACAATCATGATGCCGGTAGACGGCGGCGGCACCCAGCGGCCGTTCCTTCCGGTCGGCTTCACCGAGGAAGTGTTCAACCGGCTCTTCCCGGAGGGGGCGCCGTTCGGCGAAGGCGTCGGTGGCTGGGCGATGCTGCACAAGCGTGTCGCCGTCTCGAGCAACGTCTTCGAAGACCCCCGATATGAGCGCATGCGCGACTTCGCGGCGCTGGTGGGGTTCGTCTCGGCAGCCGCGGCGCCGGTCGAGCTGGACAACGATGTTTACGGCGCGCTCATCATCTGTTACCCAGACAAACGCGACTTTACGCCCGAAGAGTTGGGGCGCCTGGAGCGGCTAGCGCATCAGACGGAGATTGCAATCCGCAGCGTGCGCCAGCGCGAATCCCTCTCCCGCTTCGCCTTCGAGACGGCGCTCGCATTGACCGAGGCTATCGAGAGCCGCGACCCGTACACGGGCGGGCACTGCCGCCGCCTGGCCGAGTACGCCGGCGTCGTCGCCGAGAAGCTGATGTTCCCAACGCACGAGATCGAAGCGGTGCGGCTCGGCGCAGCGCTACACGACATGGGCAAGATCGTCGTCCCGGACTCGATCCTGAAGAAGCCAGGCAAGCTGACGCCTGAAGAGTACGCTGTCGTCAAGCAGCACTGCTACTCCGGCGGCCAGATCTGCAAGCGCGTGGGTTTCCTGATGAGCGCCTACCCGGTCGTCTACCACCACCACGAGCGCTGGGACGGCAAGGGCTACCCTGACGGCCTCATAGGCGACCGGATCCCGATGGGCGCGCGCATCGTCGCTGTGGTCGACGCCTACGACGCAATGACGACGGACCGGCCGTACCGTGAAACGATGCCGATCCAGGACGTCTGGTCGATCTTGAAGGACGGGGCGGGCAAACAGTGGGACTCGCAGATCGTCAACGTTTTCATCGATACTGTGAAGGACGCTGGGATCCCGGACGACGGCCACCACCACTCGCACGAAAGCAACCGCCGCGAGTCCGGCATCTACGTCCCGGACGGCGCCACGACCGAATCCGCGCTGCACATCGTCGGCGGCGAAGCCGAACGCATCGGCTAGACTGCGTCTGTAGGGAGGCCGGGCAATGAATATCCAGAACCTCGCCGCGGTTCCGATCCTGCTCGGATTCGCGACCTTTTTCATGGTGACGCGAGACTCGATGGGTGAGAGCTTGTATCGGTACTACGACTCAAGACCAGAACCCAAGTGGCGTCCTCATTGGCTTTCTTGGGCGTTCAGGCAACCCATCGGCAGGCGGATGCTCTGCCGTGGATTGGCGCGGCGCTGTTTCTAGCGCTAGCGATTGTTTGTGGTGTGATTGGCTTCACGGATAGCTAGCGTTTTCCGGCGAACGGACCGTAGGGGCGAGGCGTCCAAATCCGCAGCATCGTCCGACGACCGACGAATCCAATTGATGCGCAGTCAGGCAAAACGACGTCGGTGGACGCCTCGCCCCTACGACACGGCGAGGTGGTACCACGCCCCGTCACGTCTCCAGCGGTGGCAGCATCGGCAGCTGACCGACGGCCTCGCCGCCACCTTCGCCCAGCTTCGAGGCGTGGATACCCAGCAGCCGGAACTTGTCGCCCTCCTCGACTACGTTGTCCAGAAGCGCGCCTGCCATAGTTGCGATCTCCGCCTCGTCGTCGGTTGGCTCGGGGCGGCTGCACTGGCGGGTGATCGTGCGGAAGTTGTGATAGCGCAGCTTGATTGCGACGCAGCGGGCGCGGGCGCCTGAGCTGCGCAGGCGCTCGGCGACGTGGCCAGCGATCCGGGCGAGCTCCTCGCGGAGCTCTTCGCCGTCCTGAAGGTCTTTCGGGAATGTCGTCTCGGCTCCGACGGACTTGCGTTCGTACTCAGTGACAACCGGTCGATCGTCCAGCCCGCTGGCCATCTCCCAGAGCTCGCGCCCGCGGCTGCCGAACAGCGTCTCGAAGTGTTGGGGCGGCGCGGCAGCGATGTCCCCGACGGTGCGGAACCCCGCCGCGATGAGGGCCTTCTCCGACTTCGGGCCGACGCCCCAGAGCGCCCGCGCGGGCAGCGGCGCCAGGAACAGCGCCTCGGTCCCGGGCGGCACGACGACCAGTCCGTCCGGCTTCTCTTTGTCCGAGGCGATCTTAGCCACGGTCTTGTTGGTGCCGACGCCGATCGACACCGTAAGACCGGCCTGGCGCTTGATCTCGCGCTTGAGGTGCTCCGCGAGCCCTCGCGCGCCGCCGTACTCGCGGTGGCGGCCGGTCACGTCCAGGAACGCCTCGTCCATCGACAGCGGCTCGACGAGCGGCGTAACGGAGCGGAAGATCGCCATCACCTGCCGCGACATCTCGCCGTAGCGGTCGAAGCGCGGCGACACACGAACGGCCGCCGGGCACAGCCGCAGCGCGCGCGACATCGGCATCGCGGAGTGGACACCGAAGCGCCGCGCTTCATAAGAGGCGGCCGCGACAACACCGCGGCTTTCCGGCGGCCCGCCGACGACAACCGGCCTGCCTCGCAGCTCCGGCTTGTCGAGCTGCTCTACGGATGCGTAGAAGGCGTCGAGGTCGGCGTGGATGATCGTGCGGCCCACGGGAAGATGATACCGGGAGCGGCCGGATCTGCAGACAGCGTTTTGTCAGACACGTCCATAAATATGGGAGCCGTAAAGCATGTGAGCATGATGAAGGCATCACCACCTGCGCCGCGAAAAGCATCTCCCCTCGCCCGCGCAGCGGGAGCGGGGTCGGGGGGTGAGGGCTCCCGTCTCGGTGCTACACTTAACGTACACCAGATGATCCAGAAACTCCGGCCCCAATGCCGGCGGGTCTACAGCACCGGCAACGCAGAGCTCGACGCCAAAATCGCCGAACTGATCGCTGCCAATGGGCGCAACGCCAATGCCGATCTCGTTCAGGAGATGATCACCACCGCCTTCCGCTTGACGCGGGATAAGGCGGATCGCGGCGAGATGAAGCTGATCAACGCCGCGATCAAGGAGTTCGCCTACTCTTTTCGCGTGTTCAGGAAGTGGCGCGACCATCGCAAGGTGACGATCTTCGGGTCGGCCCGCACAGCTCCGTCCGAAGCGGTATACGACTACACCCGCCGCTTCGCCAAGGCGATGGCGGAGCACAACTGGATGGTGATCACCGGCGCCGGGCCCGGCATCATGGCGGCGGGCCACGAGGGCGCCGGCGCCGAACACAGCTTCGGCGCTTCGATCCGGTTGCCGCTAGAGTCGGAGCCGAACATCTATATCCAGGGCAACGCCAAGCTGATCAACTTCAAGTACTTCTTCACTCGCAAGGTCACGTTTATCAAGGAGTCGGACGGCTTTGCGCTACTGCCTGGTGGCTTCGGAACGATGGACGAAGCGTTCGAGCTGCTGACGCTGATGCAGACCGGCAAAAGCGACCTCCACCCGATCGTCCTGCTGGAGGAGGAGGGCAGCACGTACTGGGCCGAGTGGATGCGCTTTCTGGAAGACCAGCTGGTCGGCCGCGACCTCATCTCCCGCGACGACCTGAACTTGCTCAGCCACGCCACTTCGATCGATGAGGCGATCGAAGAGCTGACCTGCTTCTATCGCAACTACCAGTCGCTGAGACACGACGGTGGCTTGCTCATCCTCCGCATGTTGCGCCTGCCCCCCGAGCTGGAGATTGCGCGACTGGCGACAGCATTTGCGGACATCGCCGGGCCGCGCGGGATCCGTGTCAGCGAGCCCAGCGAGCATGAGGTTAGCGACGGCGACCACATCGACCTGGCGCGGCTGGCGGTCGACTTCAACCAGCGCAGCATGGGCCGTTTGCGCCGGCTGATCGACGAGCTAAACCACTTCTGAACGACGCTGGCGCGGCAAGTGGCCAATCCCGTGCAAGCCGTATCTAAGTTGGCCAAAAGTGTGCTTAACGAGAGAGCAATTAACCTTAGTACCTGCTTAGATTGTCGGCGTTTGTTGAAAATGGCCGAATTCAGTCTTGACTTAGGTTCTTTGCTGGCTATGCTATGCGGAAATAGCAAGCAGGCCCCTTCGCCCGCATAAAGGAGGAACAAATGGAAGGCTACTGTCTCAAGTGTCGGACCAAGCGTGAGATGAACTCGCCCACAAAGGTCACCCTGAAGAACGGCCGCCCGGCTACCCAGGGCACCTGCCCCGTCTGCGGCACCAAGATCACCCGCATCGGCAAGTAACAACCGAAATCGCCCCACCGGGACCCGCATGCTGGACCGCGTTGACCGGGTGCTGCTCGCGGTGCGAGACCGCGCCGCCGGCGTCGCAACGTTCGACGATGTTCTAGGCGCAGAGTTCGTCCGCGAGGACCGGCTCGGCGCCCCGTACAACGCAAAGCGCAGCGTAGTCCAGGCCGGGGATAGCGAATTCGAACTACTGGAACCCGACGGCGAAGGTCTCGTTTCCCAGCACTTAGAGCGCTGGCGAGAAGGGGTCTTCGCCGCCGGGTTTTCCACTTCTGACCTCCCCGAAGTCGCCCGCCGGCTAGACGACGCGAAGCTCAAGTACGCGCGTCACGGCGACCAGGTCTTCCTCGAGCCCGATCAGACGATGGGCATGCGCACAGTCCTTCAGCAGTCGGCGCGCCGTGACCCGGTCGGCGGGATCAGCGGACTGTACGAGGTCACGAACATCGTCGAAAACCACGAACGCGCGGCGTCCTTCTACGCTGCGATCTTCGGGCTCGACCAGTCGCGTTTCAGCCCGATCACGAGCGAGCACTTCGGCTACACCGGCACGCTTACGTTGTTCGATCCGCCTGGCAGGCTCGACCGCATCGAGCTGACGCAGATCACGCAGGCGTCCCTGGCGATGGGCCGCTACTTCGCACGACGCGGGCCGTCCGTCTACATGTGCTACGTCGAGACGGGCGACGTCGGAGCACTCAGCGAGAGGCTGGAGGGGCTGAGTGCACGCTTCGAGCCGTTCGGCGATTCGATGGGGTTGTTCATCCACCCTTCGGCGCTGTGCGGGATGCTGATGGGCGTCAGCGGCACGAACGTCGGCTGGCGCTGGTCCGGCCGCCCTGAGCTCGCGCCCGAGCCGCGCTAAGCGCTTCGCAGGACTCTCACGTTGGACATCAGGCTGGCAACTTGCGGCGTCGCGCTCCTTCTGGCAGGCGGGTGCGCGTCCACGGCGTCCGCGCCCACGACCACACCTCTGCCGTCGGCTAGCGCCGACCCTTGGGTTGCCCTTGAGGCACGCCCGCTCGCCCTGCCGACGGTCGCTCCAGGCGACTGCCCCACCGCCGCCGGTCGCCAGGTGAATCTCGGTTTTGGCGACGCGCTTGGGGATGGGCCGGTCTATCCGGTTGGTCTGGGCACCGACGGTGTCTTGCACATCGGCAGCTTTCATGACGGTACGGACTGGCTCGGCGAAAAGGTTCTGTGGGTGGCCTCGCCGGACTTCACCGGGCATGCCATCGTACGCGGGGCGAGGATCGACTCTGCGGGCGAAATGACCTTCGACGGCGACGGCGAGCCGCCCCGGTATGAGATACGTTTTGAGCCGGCAAACGGGCGTGACGTTCGTCCGGTAGGAAGCGAGGGGGCAGACTGGTACAACTGGGCAACGCACACGCTCATGAAGGCGCCGGGCTGCTACGCCTATCAGGTGGACGGGGATGCCTTCAGCTACACGATCGTCTTTCGCGCGGTGCTGTTGACACCCTAGGCCGCCGGCAAGTCTACGGTTACCTTCGTGCCCTTGCCGGGTTCGCTGTCCAGGGAGATGCGGCCGTCATGCTTCTCGGCGATCCAGCGCGCGATCGCCAGGCCGAGGCCGCTCCCACCCATCTCGCGGGAGCGGGCCTTGTCGACGCGGTAGAAGCGGTCGAACACATGCGGGATGGCTTCTTTCGCGATGCCGACGCCGTTATCGGTGACGGCGATCTGCACGCGGCCGCTGGCGTGCCCGACGCTGACATCGACAGCCCCGCCTGCGTTCGTGTACTTGACCGAGTTGTCGAGCAAGATAAGAAGGAGCTCGCCCAAACGCTGTTCGTCGCCGTACACGTTCGCCGCGCCGTCCGGCTGGAAATTGAGCGCGATGTGCTTTTCGCCGGCCAGGAGCTGCATTTGCCGGGTAACGTCGGTGGCCAGGTGGTTGACGTCCACGGGCGCCTTTTCAAACGGCGCGTCGGCGGCGTCGGAGCGGGCTAGCGTCAGCAACTGGCTCACCAGATAGGCTAGGCGATCCGTCTCGCTGATGATGTCATCGACGAACGCCATGTCCGGCGGCTGCTCGGGGTGACGTTGCATCATCTCGGCGTTGGCGCGTATGAGGGAGAGTGGCGTCCTCAGCTCGTGCGAGGCGTCGGCGACGAACGCCCGTTGCGCATCCATCGTCACCCGGATTGGCTTCAGGGCGCGTCCGGCCAGCCAGTAACCGCCGGCCGCCGCGAAGACGAGGCCGATGAGCCCGCCCCCGGCCAGAATCACAAGGAGGCGGCGGAGCGCGTGTAGTTCCGGCTCGATGCTGCGGCCGATTTCCAGATAACCGGGCTGGCTAGTGTTCGTGGCAGAATTCGTCAGTAGCACCTGTCTCGCGACGACCCTGAGTGGCGTCCCGGTGGCTGTTGAAGCGTTGATGTAAGCAACCTTGGTTCCGGAAGCGTCTTTGGATAGACGATCGGCCGAAGGCAGGTTCAGGTCTGTACGCTGAATGGCTGTGCTGGAATCGACGATAGCACCGTCCTTGTCCGTCAGAACCCAAAATGAGCCACTGGCGCTGAGGACGCGGAGAATGGCGCTTGGGTCCAACCTGATTCCACGCGGGCCGTTGGTAGCATCGTCGGACAGTTGAGTTGCCAGGACTGCATCTGATTGCCGTTGTAAGTCGGTCCGCACCTGGCTCAGCAGCGATTGGCGGGCTGTGACGTAGACCGCGCCGCCAATGACGATAAGGATGACGGCGAAGGCACCGGCGAACCAAAGAGTCAGGCGCCAGCGCGCCCTCCCGAACAAGCTACTCCCCCAGGGCGTAGCCGACGCCGCGCACGGTGCGTATCAGCTTGTTGCTCGTATCCTTGTCCACTTTGCGCCGCAGATAGGCGACGTACACGTCCACCAGGTTCGAATCGGTCGCGAAGTCGTAGCCCCAGAGGTGGTCCAGGATCTGCGTGCGCGTGACGACGCGGCCCTGATTGCGCATCAAGAACTCCAGCAGGCTGAACTCCTTGGGGCTGAGCTCGATCGAGCGGCCGTCGCGCTGGGCGCGGCGCCGGCGCAAGTCGAGCGTGAGGTCGTCCACGTTTAACTCTTGAGGGTCGCGCGGCTGGACGCGGCGGCGGGAGAGAGCGCGCAGGCGGGCCATCAGCTCCTGGAAGGCGAACGGCTTTGGCAGGTAGTCGTCGGCGCCGGCGTCGAGCCCACGCACACGGTCATCGACGCCGTCGAGGGCGGTCAGGAGGAGCACCGGTGTGTCCACGCGATTGGCGCGAAGGGACTTGCAGACGTCAAGGCCGTTGATCTCCGGCAGCATGATGTCGAGGACGATCACGTCGTGCGTGCCCTCGAGCGCCATCTGCAGGCCTTCTTCGCCGTCGTGCGCCACGTCCACGGTGTGTCCCTCTTCCTCCAGGACGCGGCGGACCAGCTGGGCGAGCCTTCGTTCGTCTTCGACTACCAGTACGTACATTTGCGTCAACTCCACGGAAATCTTAGACGACTTCAATTAAAGAAACGTTAACTGGACGCGCTTAGTTTGGACGTTACATTAGAAAATCATAATGCACCTCTCATAGACAGTTCACCGCGTCTTGCGAACATAATCATTAGAAAACTTCAAACAAACGCTTGATAAGGAGGCAAATCAAATGAAGAAAGCAATCATCGCGGGCGGCATCTTCGCCGTAATAGTCATCGGCGCGCTGGCGGTGGCCGCAGCAGGCGCGCAGACCAACACGCCGGCGGCCACGCCCGCACCGTCTTCGTCTACGTCGCCAGGGACGGGGAACGACACCCTGCGACAGCAATTCCAGCAGGACCTGGCGAGCAGGCTGGGAGTATCGGTGGACACCCTGCAGGGCGACATCAAAGACAGCGAGAAGGCTCTGATCGATAAAGGCGTCGCTGACGGCAAGGTCACGCAGGACCAGGCGAACGACCTGAAGACGCGCATCGACAACGGTGAGAACGTGCAGCTCGGGTTGATCCTCGGCAATCACCCGAAAGGCATCCGCGGCGTAGTCAACGACATCATCGGTGAGGCCGCGAAGGTGCTCGGTCTGCAGAAGTCCGACGTAACTGGCGGGCTGAAGGCCGGCACCAGCCTGAATGACATCGCCAATGCTCACGGCACGAGCACAGCGGACTTCCACGCGAAGCTGCTGGCCCAGGTCAAGTCAGATCTCGACGCCAGGGTAGGGTCCGGCGAGATCACACAGGCGCAGGCCGACCAGGCTTACCAGAAGTTCAGCGACAACATCGACAAAATCACCAACGGCACGCGCTTCAACTTCCCCGGCTTGCGGCGCGCCTTCCGTGGTGGCCCCTTGTTCGGCGCGCCAAACAATAACGGCAGCGTCCCCGGCGCACCGAGCGCGACGCCCGCACCGTCCGGCGGCCCGACGACCATCTTCTAGCGACGGCTAACCCCCAAAAGGCAGAGGCCGGGCGCCACGCCCGGCCTCTGCTTTGCGCGCCGAAAGAGCACCTTTCATACGCTAGAATGTTCCCTACCATGGCCATCCTGCCAATACGCTATCTGCCCGATCCCGTGCTGCGCGAGAAGGCCAAGCGCGTGCCGGCCATCGACGCTTCGATTCGCCGCCTGATCGACGACATGATCGAGAGCATGTACGCGGCGAACGGCGTTGGTCTTGCCGCACCGCAGGTTGGCGTTTCGCTTCGTGTTATCGTCATCGGTATGCCGGAAGAGGAGCCGTTCGCGTTGATCAACCCGGAGATGGTGAAGGTGACCGGCGAGCGCACGGTGGACGAAGGCTGCCTCTCCGTCCCCGGCTACCGGGCAGAAGTCACTCGCCACCGCGTCGCCATCGCCCGCGGTCTCTCCCCGGAGTGGAAAGAGGTGCGCATCAAGGCCCGCGACGATCTGCTGGCGCAGGCGCTGGAGCACGAGATCGACCACATCAACGGCATTCTCTACATCGATCACCTGACGAGCCTGGACCTGCTCGAAAAGGTTGAACGGGCAGAGCCACGCGCGCCTCGGGAGCGCACCGGCTAGCGCTGCCGGCCGGAGGCCCTGTTGCCAAACGTCCTCCGCATCGAGGCCGCCCCGCTACGCACGCTGCTCGGCGAGATCGCTGAGTTCTGCGATGCCAATGGCGTGGCGGCTTACGCGACCGGCGGCTTTCTGCGCGACGCTCTGCTCGGCGTGCCAATCCGCGACATCGACCTGACGGTCGCCGGCGATCCGCTGGAGATGGGGCCGCCGCTGGCCGACGCGCTGGGCGGAACATACTTTCCGTTGCGCGAGGAACGCGGGCAGGCGCGCATCCTTCTCGGCGCACTGGATCTGCACATCGACTTGATGCCTCTGCGCGCCCCGGACATTGAAGCGGACCTCCGGCTGCGGGACTACACCGTCGACGCCCTGGGGGCCGCCCTCGGCGAGCTGGCCGTCGGCGAGGCGAAGATCATCGACCCGACCGGCGGGCTTGCCGACCTGCGCTCGCGAGTCGTGCGGATGACCGGCGAAAACGCCCTGGTGGACGACCCTTTGCGGCTGTTACGCGGGCCGCGGATCGCTACTCAGTTCGGGTTCCAGATCGAGCCTGAGACAGCCGCCGCGATTCGCAGAAATGCCGGTCGCCTACCGGAGGCAGCGGTCGAACGGCAGCGGGACGAGCTGATCCGAATCTTCGCGACGGAGCGGGCAGCCGACGGCACCCGCCTTCTGGATCAGCTGGGGCTCTTCGCCGGGATCCTGCCGGAGATGGAGGTGACGCGAGGGGTCGAGCAACCGAAGGAACACCACTACGATGTGCTCGGCCACAGCCTGGCCGCGGTGAGAGCGCTCGATATGCTGCTTGGCGAGCAACGGTCGGCGGCATCGCCGGCCCGCCAGCTCTGGGACGAGGTCTGGGGGGCGCTCGAATGGTGTACTGACCTCCGGGGATACTTCGGCGAGGAGATCGTGCCGGGGACGCCGCGCCGGGCGCTGCTCAAGCTCTGCGGCCTCCTGCACGACATTGGCAAGCCAGAGACGAAGTCGATCGAGGCCGGAGGGCGCATGCGGTTCTTCGGCCACAGCGACGCGGGCGCTCGCATCGCCGGTGGGCTGATGCGACGCCTGCGTTTCTCCTCCCGTGAGACGGCGATGGTGGAGGCGATGATCGACGCGCACCTGCGGCCGGTCCAGCTCGGCGAATCCGCCGACGGCGGACGCCCGAGCAAGCGGGCGATCTACCGCTTCTTCCGGGATACAGCGGATGCCGGCATCGAAACGCTCTTTCTCTCGCTGGCTGATCATCTCGCCACGGTCGGCCCGAACGTGAGCATTGATGGCTTTCGGCGGCATGTCGCGCTGACTGCCTATATCCTCCACGTCCGCTTCGATGATGAGACGACACTCTCACCGCGGCGCCTGGTAGATGGCGATGACCTGATGGCGGCGCTGGGCATCGGGCCGGGGGCCGCCATCGGCGAGTTGTTGGAAGCGGTGCGTGAAGCTCAGGCAGCCGGCGAGATCGAGACCCGAGAGCAAGCGTTATCGCTGGCCCGGGCGCGGCTGGCGGAAAGCAGCGCGTCTGCCGGAGAATAGACCGGTGCTATCGTTACGCTTGCTCCTGGCTGCGATCTTCCTGATTGGCCTGCCCTTCGGGCTCTGCGGCGGCTCCGCCAACAGTTCTGCCGCAGACCAACTCAACGCATCCAACGGTTGCACTCGCCGCCATTGGAGATAACCCGGACAACGTCCCGGTACTAGCGAAAGAATATGATCGCGCGATCCACGTCACGGTTCAGCAGCAGTCGCCGGCAAGCCCGTTCCACGACGTTCATGGGCGCTGCATGTGGACTCTGCTGCAGCAGGGCAACCTCTGGCTGGCAACGTTCCACAAAACGTGGTTCTGCGCCGACTGGACCGCCCCGGTGCCGGGATACCCAGACTGTGTGCCCGCCTACCCGCTCCCACGAGTGGCAGTACCAGATCGACCTGACCGGGCCAGTGCAGGAGATAACCGACAGTGGCTCTTACGCGCCTGACCAGCACTAACTGCAGGAAAATGTGTTGTGCGCATAAGAGGCAAATCCGGTACCCTTAGCTGGTCATGGGCAGTCTCTGGATAGTCGCGCTGGCTTACCCCGCCACAATTGCGGTGTTGTTCTACTTCGCCTTCCTGCGCCCGGTCCAGCAGCACCAGAAAAAACAGCGCCAGGAGCTCCAGAGTCTCCGGGTTGGCGACGAGGTGTTGACACAGGCCGGTTTCATCGCCCGGATCAAGGAAGTGCGCGTGCCCGAGGAACGGGGGCCGACAGAGTTGGTCCTTGACCTCGGTGGCATCGAGGTGCGAGCAGTCGCCAGTGCCATCGTGCAGCGGATGTCCACACCCGCCACGGATGTCGGGGCAGCCACGAATGAAGAGTCCGCGGGCGCCGAAACGAGTGTCACCCGCAAGCGGCCCGCCCGCCGGCGTCGCGGGAAGACCATCGGAGCGCAAGGATAGTCCTGATGCGCCACCGAACCACCTGGCCAATGATAGTAATAGTCGCCATCGTGACCGTGTGCTCCGTGTTCGTGGTGTGGCCGGGCTATCCGAAGACGTACCTCCCGGACGTTATAAATTACCCGCAAGGCCCCCTCATGGACGACGTCCTGCAGTTCTTCGGTCTCGGGAAGCTCCACAACCAGGCGATGCGCCTGGGCCTCGACCTCAAGGGCGGCACCTACCTGCTGACGGAGGCGAATCTGGCCGCGCTGCCCCCAGGACGCGACCCGAACCAGGCGATGGAGTCCGTCAAGACGCTGATGGAGAACCGCGTCAACGCTTTCGGCGTGTCCGAGACGGAGGTGACGCGCGAGGGGCAGAACCGCATCGCCATCCAGTTGCCGGGCGTCACGCCAGCCCAGGCGCGTGACCTGATCGGCCGCACGGCATTGCTGCGGTTCCAGGAGCCGGTGCGCGACGCGACCGGGAACCTGGTCTGCCAGGCAGCGGACGGGACGAGGTTCTCGACGGCCGCCGCCGACGTCAAGGAAGTCACAGATGACAAGGGCAATAAGACCGCGGCTTGCAATGACCCTACCACTAAGAATACAGGCAGCGTGGTCTGGACTCCGGCCACCGGTACCGTGTCCGGAGGGCAGACGCGTGCGCTCACCGGCGCCGATGTGAACAGCGCTACCTATCAGCTCGACCCGACGGCCGGCGATGAAGTACTTCTCAACTTCAACGGAGAGGGCAACACGCTCTTCACCGCGATCACCGGACGCCTCGTCAAGTACCCGCTCGGCATTTTTCTGGACGACCAGCTGCTAAGCGCGCCCACGGTCAACCAGCAGATCACAAGCAGTCAGAGCGTGGTTACCGGTCTGACCACGGACGAGGCCAAGAACCTGGCGAAGCTGATCAGCGCCGGCGCCCTGCCTGTCCCCCTCACCACGATCCAGGCCTCTGAGGTCGACGCCACTCTGGGCGAGCAGACGCTGGTGCGCGGCGTCCAGGCCGGCCTGATCGGCATTCTTGCCGTGATGGCGTTCATGATTCTGTACTATCGCTTGCCGGGCATCCTCGCCTCTATGGCGCTATTCACATACATATCCGTCGTGATGATGATCTTCAAGCTCGGCCCGCTGATCGGCCCCGTCACGATCACGCTCGCCGGTATCGCGGGGTTCGTCTTATCCGTGGGCATGGCCGTGGACGCGAACATTCTGGTGTTCGAGCGGATGAAGGAGGAGTTACGCGCGGGCCGCGCTTTGCCATCGGCGATCGAGCACGGCTTCGATCGCGCCTGGACGTCCATTCGTGACAGCAACATGTCCACGCTGATCACTTGCGCGATCCTTTACTGGTTCGGCAGGCAGTTCGACGCGGCGTTGGTGAAGGGCTTCGCCATCACGCTAGCCATTGGAGTCGTAATCAGCCTCTTCTCCGCGATCACGGTCACGCGCACACTGCTGCGCGCGGTCGCGGCGACGCCGCTGGGGCGCCGGCCGTCGCTCTTCGCGCGCGATCTCGATCACGTCCAAACGGCGGACTCGCCGCGAAGGACGTTCGCCTTCGACTTCGTCGGCCGGCGCGGGTTCTACTTCCTGCTGTCCGGCCTGCTGCTGGTGCCGGGCATTATCTCGCTCGCCGCGCCGCCGCACATCAACACCGGCATCGAGTTCAGCAGCGGCGCCACGTTCACGCTCAAGTTCGACGACCCGAATGTGACCCAGACCCAGGTCGCGCAGGCCTTCGCGTCCCAGGGGTTCACCGACGCACGCGTGCAGAAGAGCAGCGAAGGGACGTTCATCATCCGGACACGCTCGTTCAACGTGACGCCGGGACCGCCTATCGGCCCGTCCCCGCCATCCGAACGCGACCAGTTGGAGGCCGGCATAAAGGCGAAGCTGGGTCCGTTCACCACGCTCAACTTCAACCAGGTGTCGTCGATCATATCCAGCTCGATCGTTTGGGACGCCCTGATAGCCGTGCTGTTCGCGTCGGCGGCGATTCTCGTCTACATATCGTGGACGTTCCGCAACGTGCCGCAGTCGTACCGCTACGGAATCGCGGCGGTGGTAGCCGCGCTCCACGACTCAATGTTCGTGATGGGCGCCTTCTCTATCTTCGGGAGACTCTTCGGGACGGAGATCAACAGCTTGTTCATCACCGGCGTCCTCACCGTCATCGGCTTCAGCGTGCACGATACGATCGTCGTCTTTGACCGCATCCGGGAGAACGTCGCGACCCACCCCGCTGTTCGTTTCGATGAGGTGGTGAACTCCAGCCTGACCGAGACGCTGGCTCGCTCGATCAACACTTCGACGACGGTGGTGATCACGATCATCGCGCTGCTGCTGATGAGCGGTGGCTCGATTAACGTGCTGCTGCTTACGCTGCTTCTCGGCATCATCGCCGGGACGTACAGCTCGATCTTCATCGCCAGCCAGATACTCGTCTCGTGGGAGGACGGAGACTTCGATCCGTTCTTCAGCGCGCTCACGTTCTGGCGCCGCCGCCGGCCCGAACCCGAGCTCGCGGCGGCCCACAGCAGCACGCGCTAACGGAGCACACGGGCGTCGCCGACGCGGCGGGTGACGTGCCGCGCGTCGAGGTGCTCCAGGAACGCCTGGGCATAGCGCCGGCTGGTGCCGAACATGTCCCGCACTTCGGCCAGAGTTAGCGGTCCGTCTGACTGCAAACGCTCCCTGATCCGGGCGACCATCTGCTCGTACGCGACGGTCGCAAAGACAATACCCGCGCCGACGTGGACGACCTCGCCGCGCGCCTCCAGGTAGTCCAGCACGTCGGCCGGCGGTGCTCCCTCCGTGGGCGGGGAGAACGGGGACGCGCGCAGGGAAGCAACATACGTGTCGGCGGCGAGTTGCTGTTCGGCTGTCGGGGCGGGCGCGTGGGACGGCAGAGCGATGGCAACGCCACGTTTCGTGACGTCGCCTCGATCCGTGAGGGCGTCGAGCGCATCGTCCAGCGCGCGCGGTGGGAGGGCGAGACGGCTGCGCAGCTCCTCGCTAGGCATGCCGGATCGCAACGGGAACTCACGATGGTACTCCGCGAGCGCGTCGGCGGCCTCACGTCCGAGCGTCTCGAAGCCGGCGGCGGTGTAGACGATCGACTCGCCTGACGTCGGCTCGCCCAAAGAGACGATCCGTCCGTCCTTTGCGAGTTTCGTCACCAAGCGAGTGGCGTCATCCTCGGCCAGACCGGCGGTATGCGCGACCTTTCGCAAAGCGGCCGGCTGCAGGCGTTCGATGGCGAGTACCAGCGCGTCTTTCGGCGACCCGCCGAAGACCTTTTCGAGGGCGGCGACGGTCGGGCCGTGGAAGCGGCGGTGACGGCGCACGTCGGTATCGACGACAACTCCTCCACCGAGCGTACCGTTGGGGTCGCGGACGATGAAGCGATCGCCCCGCAC
>DAINDD010000009.1:14039-33184 GCA_036732045.1 Chloroflexota bacterium | reverse complement strand
GCCCCGCACAACGACGGCAGACTCGGCCAGCCGAAGCTGCGCCCACGCCTCTTCGCCGACGGACAGCGAGCCCGTGTCCAGCAAGAGAAGCTTGGCCTCGCTCTCCGAGGCGCCGGCATAGAAGGTGACGGCGAGGTTGTGTCGCGCGGGTCGCTCCAGGTAGGGCACCGCGCGGAGACGCACATCGATCGAACTCGTGGCGCGATAGGTGTTTGGACTGGCCAATACCATCCCACGATGCAACTCTTCCACTCCGACGCCGGCGAGGTTCACGGCAGTGCGGCGGCCCGGCTGCGCGATCTCTACCTGCCGGCCGTGGTTCTGCAGCCCTCGCACTCGAGCATGCAAGCCCTCAGGCAACAGCTCCACGTCCTGGCCGACGCTCAGGCTGCCGTCGATCAGCGTTCCCGTGACCACAGTCCCGAAGCCCGGCATGCTGAACACGCGGTCGACCGGCAAGCGGGGCCGGCCGAGGTCGCGCGGGGCCGGTGTCCGTGCGAGTTGCCACTGGATCGCTGCGAGGAGGTCGTCCAGCCCCTGCCTTGTGACGGCGGAGCAGGCGACGATCGGTGCGGCCTCCAACGTTGTGCCCTTGAGCGTCTTGCGTACGCCGGCCTCCGCTTCGATAAGCGCGTCTGCGTCGACGAGGTCAGCCCTGGTCAGCGCGACGACGCCGCATTCGACGCCCAGCAGGTCGATGATCGCGAGGTGTTCCCGCGTCTGCGGCATGACGCCTTCGTCCGCCGCGACGACCAGCAGTGCGAGGTCGACGCCACCGACGCCGGCCAGCATGTTCTTGATGAAGCGCTCGTGGCCGGGGACGTCGATAACGCTTATCTCCTCGCCGGACGGCAGGCGCAGGACGGCGAACCCCAGGTCGATCGTCAGGCCGCGCTCCTTCTCCTCGCGCAGGCGGTCGGGGTCAGTGCCGGTGAGCGCCAGGACGAGCGCGGACTTGCCGTGATCGACGTGGCCGGCGGTGGCGATGACGGGCATGGCGTCCCGATTCTATCCCCGTCGCAGGGCGCTCTGATACGATCCCGTCGTGGCCCCCGTCGGTTACGTTTACGACCCGCTATACCTGGAGCACGACTTGCCGGGCCACCCCGAATCGGCGGGGCGGCTGCGCGCGATCGTCTCGTTCCTCGAAGCGCAGGGCCTGCTCGCGCAGCTACAACCCATCGCGGCTGGTGACGCGACGGTCGAGGAGATCGCCCTCATCCACTCGCAGGCGCTGATCGATGGTGTACGGGAAGCGGCAGCCGCCGGTGGCCAGCGCTGGCTGGACGTGGACACGTACGTCGTCCCCCAGTCCTACGCGGCGGCGCTGCGTTCGGCGGGAGGCGTGCTGGCGGCGACGGACGCCGTGCTCTCGGGCGAAATCGGCTCGGCGTTCTGCCTCGTGCGGCCTCCTGGCCACCACGCCGGGCCCTCCTTCGCGATGGGCTTCTGCCTATTCGATAACATCGCCATCGCCGCCGCCCACGCGCTCGCGAGGCGCGGGCTGGAGCGCGTCGCCATCGTCGACTTCGATGTGCACCACGGCAATGGCACGCAGGACGCCTTCGAGCGCGACCCGCGGGTGCTCTACTTCTCGACGCACCAGTACCCGTTCTACCCGGGCACCGGCAACTGGGACGAGACCGGCGCCGGCAACATCGTCAACATTCCTCTTCCGCGTGGCTGTGGAGACGCCGAGTACATGGCCGCTTACCAAGAAGTCTGCGCGCCGGCCCTCCGCCGTTTCCGGCCGCAGTTGATCCTGGTCTCCGCTGGCTTCGATGCGCACTTTGCTGACCCGCTGGCGCAGGAGCTGGTCAGCTGCGCCGGCTACTACGGGATCGCGAGCCTGCTCCGGTCGCTAGCCGAAGAGCTGTGCGGCGGGCGAATCATCTTCGTACTGGAGGGCGGCTACGACCACACGGCGCTCGTCTGGTCCGTGCGCTCCTGTATCGACGCGCTGCTCGGCAACCCGTTCACGCCAGCCCCGCTCGGCGCCGGCCCGCAGGTGCGCGCCCCGGACATCAGCGGCCTGCTGGCGCGTATCCTCGAGATTCAGGGGCTGGCGTGAAATTAGCCGCGGATTGTCGCAGATTGAACGCAGATTTTAGATTGACGCTTGTCCGAGTCCAAAAATAAGGTCGGGGGCGTCATCTGCGGCCAGTCGTCTCAGTCCGGCAGCAGGCGCACGAAGACCTCGTTGGCCAGGTAGCGGCCGCGGTCGGTGAGGCGCAGGCGGCAGTTCGCGCGCTCCAGGAATCCGAGCGAGGTCAGCTCTGCGAGTTGCGGGCCGTAGAGCGCTTCGATCCTCGTGCCGAAGCGCTCCTCGAAGGCGGCGACGTCGAGGCCGTCGTTCAAGCGCAGGGCGAGGATCGCGGTGTCGGCCATCTGCAGCTCCGGCGTCTGTTCGTCGACGAAGGTGACCTGCGGCATCGCGTGGATCAGGTCGCGCTCGGCCTCTGGCAAGTCGCGAGCGGCGGCTTCGTCGACGAGGCGGACGTACTGCGCGGGCGAATAGACGTCAGCGAAGCGCACGCCAGCCAGGAGCGAGTGCGCGCCGGGGCCAACACCGAGCCAGTCGCCGTTCTGCCAGTAGACGAGGTTGTGGCGGCACTCTTCGCCGGGACGCGCCCAATTGGAGATCTCGTAGTGCTCGTAGCCGGCTGCGGCCATGCGTTCGCGCGACCAGTCCCACATATCGGCTTGCAGGTCGCCGTCGGGCTCCGGCACGCGGCCGTGGTCGATGTCGTAGGCCAGCTTCGTGCCCTCCTCCACCGTCAGCGCGTATAGCGAGAGATGCTCCGGGCCGAGCGCCAACGCCTGCTCGACGTTCGATTGCCAGCGTTCGAGCGTCTGGACGGGCAGGCCGTAGATCAGGTCGAGGTTGATACGCGGGAAGCCGGCCTGGCGCGCCCAGGCGTAGCCCTGCCTCGCGTCGTCCGCCGTGTGGATGCGGTCGAGCGCCAGCAGCTCGCTGTCGTCGAACGACTGCACGCCGAAGCTCAGCCGGTTGAAGCTCAGCGCGACGAGCCCGCGCAGGTAATCGAGGTTGATCGTGCCGGGGTTGGCCTCGGTGGTGATCTCGGCGTCCGCCGTCAGCTCGAACGATCCGCGCAGCGCCTCCATGATCGACTGCATGTGCTCCAGCGGCAGCAGCGTCGGGGTGCCGCCACCGAAGAAGACGGTCGGCACCGGCCGCCCCGCCATCGCCGGCGACCAGAGGCGCATTTCCGCCGTCAGCGCTCGCGTGAACTCCGGCACGAGGTGCTCCAGGTTGGCGTAGGAGTTGAAGTCGCAGTAGGAGCACTTGAGGGAGCAGAAGGGGATGTGTACGTAGAGGGAAAGCGGGTTGCGCATCACTGCGAAATCGTAACACCTGTCAAGTTGTAACAAGCGTCCGGCGCGACCGTCGAACCATCAGACATTCGTCTGAGGAGGGGTAGTGATGGTTCGGTGTGTGAGATGTGGCGCGTCCATCGATGGATACGCGCAGCGGTGAACAGACGAGGCGGCTCGTGTAGCGGTTTCCTCGTCGGTGATGCCGTGCCCCTGGTGCGGCGCAAGCATGTCCCGCGCGGCGCAGCGCTGCCCTTCCTGCATGCGTGACTGGGCGGACTACCGCCGGCCGGCCACCGGGATGGGCGGCGTCCAGCGGGGGGACTTCTGGGTCCGCCTCGTCGCCGTGATCATCGACACGGTCATCCTGATTATACCGAGCATCACCATCGCGCTGATCGTTCCGCCTCCGGGAGGATCGCTACTTGGCGCCCTGCTCGGCATTGCGTATAATGTCGGCTTCTGGGCGAAGACGGGTGCAACGCCGGGCAAGATGGCGATGGGACTGCGCGTCGTCGACTCAAACGGCGAATTGCTGACCTTCTGGCATGCCGTGGGACGCCACTTCTCGTACATCCTCGGCGGACTCACGCTCGGTATCGACTACTTGATGATCTTCGGCGAGCAGCATCTGGCCCTGCACGACCGTGTCTCCAGCTCGCAAGTCGTCTTCGCTAACACGCTGCCGAATCGCCAGCTGACGACATCGGAGACCCAACCGGCCGTTTTAGGGCGACGCCGCTTTACCCACCTCACGCTCGCCCATACACTGACTGCATGCTCAAAGACCGCTCTTGCGGCGAACTGCGCGCGGCGGACGACGGGCAGGCCGTCACGCTGGCCGGGTGGGTTCACAGGCGCCGGGACCACGGGGGGCTGATCTTCATCGACCTGCGGGACCACGATGGGTTGGTGCAGATCGTCTTCAACCCGCAGGAGGCCAAGGCTGCGCACGCCGTCGCCGAGGAGCTGCGCGGCGAGTACGTGCTCCAGGTGAAGGGCGCAGTCGCGCGTCGGCGTGAGGGCACGGACAATCCGAACCTGCCCACCGGCGAGATCGAGGTGCGCGCCGAAGAGGCGACGATCCTCAACGCCGCCAAGACGCCGCCGTTTTACATAACCGAAGAGCAGGAAGTCGACGAGCTGTTGCGCCTGCGTTACCGTTATCTGGATCTGCGCCGCGAGCGCATGCACGAGAACATAGTCACCCGCCACCGCGTCGTCAAGTTCATCCGCGACTTCCTCTCCGAGCGCGGCTTCACCGAGATCGAGACGCCGATCCTGACCGCGCCGACGCCGGAAGGCGCGCGCGACTATGTCGTTCCGAGCCGCGTTCACCCCGGCCGCTTCTACGCCCTGCCGCAGTCGCCCCAGCAGTTCAAGCAGCTGCTGATGGTGGCCGGCTTCGAGCGTTATTTCCAGATCGCCCACTGCCTCCGCGACGAGGACCTGCGCGCGGATCGCCAGCCGGAGCACACCCAACTCGACCTCGAGATGAGCTTCGTCTCGGAGGAAGAGGATATTTTCCGGCTGACAGAGGAGCTGTACTCGGCGCTGGCCGGGACGCTTTTCCCGCATCTCAAGATCCAGCAATCGCCGTTCCCGCGCATGACGTTCGCTGAGTCCGTGCGGCGGTTCGGGTCGGATAAGCCAGACCTCCGGTTCGCCCTCGAACTCACCGACTTCGTGAGCGTACTGGGCGACATCGGCTTCCAGGTGTTCAAGAACGTGATGGCGTCCGGCGGCGCGGTTCGCGGGCTCTCCGTCCCCGGTGGCGCTGCGTGGGGCCGCAAGCAGGTGGACGAGCTGACGTCGTTCGTGCAGCAGCACGGGGCGAAGGGGCTCGTCTCGATGCAGATCGGCGGCCAGGGCGACCTCGAGACGCTAACGATCGAGGACGTGAAGTCGCCTGTCGCCAAGTTCTTCACGGCTGATCAGGTGACGGCGATGGCCTCGTTGGCAGGCGCTGGGCGCGGCGACATGCTGCTCCTCGTCGCCGATACGGAGACGGCCTCGAACCGCGCGCTTGATGCGCTGCGCCGGGAGCTGGCCGCGCGCCTCGAACTGGCCGATCAGGACGCGCTCGCCTTCTGCTTCCTGACCGATGTCCCGCTCTTCGAGTGGAGCGAGACGGAGGGACGCTGGATGTCCGCGCACCACCCGTTCACCTCGCCGAGAGTTGAAGACATCCCGCTGATGGAAAGCGACCCGGGGAAGGTGCGCTCGCACGCCTACGACCTCGTCTGCAACGGCTGGGAGCTGTTCAGCGGCTCCGTTCGCATCCACCGCCGCGAAGTGCAGGAGCAAGTGTTCAAGATGCTCGGCATCGATGCGGAGGAGGCACAGCGACGCTTCGGGCACATGCTGGAAGCGTTCGAGTACGGCGCACCGCCCCACGCGGGGATCGGCGCTGGCATCGACCGGCTGATGGCCGTCCTCATCCGCGAGCCCGATATACGAGAAGTGATCGCCTTCCCGAAGACCAAATCCGCCGGCGACCCGATGACCGGCGCGCCCTCGCCGATCTCCCCCAAACAGCTCGCCGAATTGCACATTGAGCTTAACCTGCCCCGGGAGCCGGAGTCCTAGTGCCATACACTGCTGATATGCCGGACAGTTTGCAGGCGCGATGTGATGCACCGGCTGTCCATCGTTCGCTGACCGCTGCCCATCCGAAACAAACCCCCAGCGCTCCGGGAGCGTTCTCTTAGTAAGGCTATGGGTACACGAAGGCTCGTCTACGTCCTCACCGGCCTTGCCGTCGTCCTGATCGTCGTCGGCGGCGGCCTCGCTCTCTTCCTGGTGACCGGAAACAGCTCGAGCAACTCGAACAGCGGCGCCAATGGCGGCACGGTCACCACCGCGCCTCGCCAGCAAGGGGAGCTTCGCCTCTTCGGCGCCGACCCGATCACGCTGGACCCGGCCTGCGCTTCCGACGCCGACTCAGCGACGTACATCGTCGAGATCTTCTCCGGCCTTGTCTCGTTCGACAACAAGCTGAACATCATCCCGGACATTGCCTCGAGCTACGACATCACCAACGACAACAAGACCTATACATTCCACCTCCGCACCAACGTTCTCTTCCACGATGGCTCCCGGCGCGTGACCGCCGACGACTTCAAGTATTCGATGGAGCGCGCGCTCAACCCGGCGACTCAATCCACCGTCGGTGACGTCTACCTGGACGACCTGGCGGGTGCGAAAGACTTCATCGCGGGCAAGGCGGACAGCGTCAGCGGGATCAACGTGATCGACCCAAACACGCTGGAGCTTGACCTCACGACCGCCGACGCCAATTTCTTGGACAAGCTGACCTATCCGACGGCCTTCGCGGTGGACAAGAACCAGGTGAAGACTGCCACCTGCTTCGACTCCGGCTGGACGCTGAGCGCTAACGGGACCGGGCCCTTCAAGCTGACGAAGTGGGACCTCGGCAACAGCCTTACGCTCGCGCCCAACCCGAACTATTACCTCGACCCGAAGCCTTCGCTGTCGAAGGTGACCTACATCATCTCCGGCGGCTCCTCCTACACGATGTATCAGAACAACGAGGTCGACGTGACCGGCATCGGCACGACTAACATCGACAGCGTGCGCGATCAGACCAACCCGCTGAGCAAGGAGTACCACACGTCGGATGCCCTGGATGTCTTCTACATCGGCTTCAACGTGAGCAAGCCGCCGTTTGATGACCCCAACGTGCGCAAGGCCCTGGCGATGGCGATCGACAAGGACTTCCTGGCGAACGACTTCCTGAAAGGCCTGGCAGTGCCTGCTCTCGGAATCCTGCCGCCGGGGATGCCCGGATACAACGCCGGCCTGAACGGCATCAAGTTCGATGCGGCGGCGGCCAGCGCGCTTTTGGACAGCACCGGTAAGAAAGACCAGCTCAGCGGCGTCAAGCTGCTGAGCTCCGGCCAGGGCGCCGCGCCGAGCGATGTCCTGCAGGCGATCACGACGATGTGGCAGCAGAACCTCGGCGTCACAATCGACATCCAGCAGGAGGACTTCGGTCTCTTCTTGAAGGACGTCAACGATAAGAACGACCAGATGTACTCGCTGGGCTGGATCGCCGACTACCCGGACCCGCAGAACTTCCTCGACCTCAACTTCCGCTCCAATAGCGGCAACAACCAGTCCGGCTACTCGAATCCGCAAGTGGACGCTTTGCTGGCGCAGGCCGCCGCTGAGCAAGACTCGGCACGGCGGCTGAGCCTCTACGACCAGGCGGAGCAGCTCATCGTCAACGACGAGGCGTGGATCCCGCTCTACCACGACAAGGCGAGTTACCTTGCAAAGCCGGACATCCAGGGGTTCGAGGTGCCGCCCTTCGTCATCCCATACTTGCGGTACGTCTCGATCGCCAGCTGAGGCGTGATGGCCCCGGGCCTCGCCTCGTACATCCTCCGCCGGCTGGCGATCGTCCCGGTTATCCTGCTCGTTGTCTCCTTCGTGACCTTCGCCCTTGGCCGTTTCGCGCCGGGCGACTACGTCTCGATACAGGCCGGGGCGCGGGCCAACCCGGAGACGATCGCGCGGATAGAGCAGGACCGCGGTCTCAACGACCCGGTCTACGTGCAGTACGGCCGCTACGTTTGGGACTTCCTGCACGGCGACTTCGGGACGAGCGTGAAGCCGCGCGGGGTTGCGGTGAGTACGATCATCTTGCCGCGGCTCTGGGTCAGTGTCCAGATCAACGCCCTGGTGCTGATCTTCAGCTGGCTGATCGGCATCCCGCTGGGGACCTGGGCCGCGCTCAAACGCGGGACGTGGCTGGACCCGCTCTCGATCGGATCGTTCCTGTTGCTCTCATCGGTGCCGGTTCTCGTGGCGGTCCCGCTACTGCAGTGGCTCCTCGTCCTCAAGCTCGGCCTCCTGCCGTCCGGCGGCTGGTCCGGTGCGCATTACTTTGGCATTGCGTTCGGCATCTTCTCAGCGAAGGCGATCCTGCCTGTCCTTGTACTCACGCTGACCAGCGTCGCCGGCTTGGCGCGATACATGCGGGCGCAGGTGTTGGACGTGCTGGACCAGGACTTTGTGCGGACGGCGCGCGCCAAAGGATTGCGCGCGGAGGTTGTCGTCGTCCGGCACGTAATGCGTAACGCGATGTTGCCGATCGTCACGATCTTCGGGTTCGAGCTGGCCGGGCTAATCGCCGGCTCGATCTTCGTCGAGACGTTGCTTGGCATCCCAGGCCTCGGCCTGCTCTTCTACGAGTCCGTCAACTCCCGCAACTACGACATGATCACGGCGATCGTCCTCCTCGGCTCTGTAATCTTCGTGCTGGCGATGCTGGCCGTGGACGTGGCCTACGGCTTTATCGACCCGCGCGTCCGCCTCGGGGGCAGCAAATCGTGAGCCTCGAAGCGACGGCCGGCCTGCAGGTCACGGAGCCGGTCCAGGCGCGGTCGCGGGTGCTTCGCCGCCTGCTGCGGAGGCCGGTCGCGGTCGTTGCGATAATCGTCATCGTCATCATCTACGGCGCCGGCATCTTCGCCCCGCTTGTCGCGCCGTACGGCTTCGACGAGGCCGACCTTCATAACCCGTACCGGGGGCCCAGTTGGTCGCACCCGCTCGGGACCGACCGGTTCGGCCACGACATGCTCTCGCGGGCGATCTGGTCTGCGCAGACGACGGTCATCATCTCGGTGGCGGTTGTTATCACGGGCGGGCTGATCTTTGGTGTTGCGCTCGGGTTGCTGTCCGGTTACTTGCGAGGCCCTGTCGACTACGTGATCATGCGGCTGGCGGAGATCTTCGGTTCCGTCCCGGCTATCCTGCTCCTCCTGATCATCACCTCCACACTCTTGTCGCGCGCTCAAGACCTCGGCTACAACCTCGAGGACCTGACGGGCCAGCACTGGATCGTCAGCTCCGGCGCGCCGAGCTATTTTCTCGTCTTCGGCGCCTTGGCCTCGTTCGGCTGGGTCGGCCTGGCGCGGCTGGTGCGGTCTCAGGTGCTCTCGCTGCGGGAGGCGCCGTACATCACCGCGGCGCAGGCGTCCGGGGCTTCTCATAGACGCATCCTTTTCTGGCACCTGCTGCCCAACTTGAGCAATCTGTTGATCGTGTCGTTCACACTATCACTGGGTGCCGTCGCGGGCGCCGAAGTTGGCCTCACATTCCTCGGCATAGGCGTGCAGTCTCCTCACCCCAGCTTCGGCGCGATGATTGCGGAGGCGGCTGACCTGAGCACCGTGCGGGTGCACCCGGGCCTGATCCTTGTGCCCGCGACAGTAGTATCCGCGCTGATCCTGTCGTTCAACCTGCTCGGCGATCAGCTGACCGACGTGCTCTCGCCGCGACGGCGGTGAGAACGAGAACCCAGAACTTAGAACCCAGAACCGTCGAGGCCTAGTTGCGGCGACCACCCGGTCTGGCTTGTTCGGCGTATAATCCCGCCTGCAATGGAAGGCCACCTCGAGCCGATCGACCAGGAGTTCATCCGCCGGCACTGGGAGCAGCACTGGGGTCTGCCTATCGTCTCCACACGGCGGACGTACATGCCGGAGGACGTACACGGTCTCGTCTGGCGCGACGAATGGGCTGAAGTGCAGGGGTTGATCACCTGGCACCTCGAAGGTGATTGGGCGGAGATCGTCACCGTCGACGCGTTTCAGCACGGCCGGCACATCGGCGGCCGGCTGTTGGACGGCGCCGAGGCCGAGCTGCGACGCCGCGGCGTCCACCGCGCGACGATCGTGACGACGAACGACAACCTGCGGGCGCTGGTCTTCTACGTGCGACGCGGCTACCGGTTGGTCAAGATCGCCCTGGACGATATGGACCGCGTGCGTAGCCTGAAGCCGCACGTGCCCAGCGAAGGCCAGGACGGCACCCCGCTCCGCGACATGCTGGAGCTGGAGAAAGACCTGACCGCGGCGCCTGCCCCGATCGGCCGTTCCCGCCTGCCGCGCGAGGTCCGGCCGGAATCGTTCTCTTGAATTGGCCACAGATACGCACAGATGGTCACAGATACTAATTCGCCCTCATTTACCTATCCGATTGGCGCACCCTTGTCAGCCCAAATTATCTGTGAGAAATCTGTGCCCATCTGTGGCTAAAACGACTAGCGACATCACGTTCCGCCCGCTGACCGAGTTCGACCTGCCGCTTATCCACGTGTGGCTCAACAACCCGGAGGTTGCGCGCTTCTACGGACTCGACCTTGAGAACCTGACTCGCCCGACCCTGGACCAGGTCGTCGAGCACTACATGCCGCGCATTCGCGGCGAGCGGCCGACTTTCTGCTACGTCATCATGTCCGGCCAGCGGCCGGCGGGCTTCATCCAGACGTATCGCGTCGGTGATTACCCTGACTACGCTCGCGCGATCGAGTATGACGATGACGCCTGGGCCATCGACTTGTTCATCGGGGAAGACGACTGTCGCGGCGGTGGTTTCGGGAGCCGGGCGCTCGTGCGCTTCCTGGAGTCGGAAGTCTTCACCCGGCCCGGCGTTGAAGTTGCAGTCATCTCGCCGAACCCGGACAACGAGCGAGCGATCCGATCCTACGAGAAGGCCGGCTTCAGCCATCTGAAGACCGTCTGGATGCCGCCGGAAAAGGCGTACGAATACGTGATGGTGCGCCGCAAGACCCAACCGCAAGATGACGCCAGATGACCGCAGAGGGGCGAGGGGGAGCGTAACTGCGCCTCGTCTCCGGCGTGCCACGGCGCGTCGTTCCAGATACGACCCCCATGCTACAATCGATTACGTGAAAGTCTCCACCCAGAAGCTCCCCCAAAGCCAGGTATTGCTCGAAATCGAGGTCGATCCCGACCAGATGGAAAAGTCGATGGATCGGGCCTACAAGAAGCTCGTCCAGAAGGTCGATGTGCCAGGCTTCCGCAAGGGCAAGACGCCGCGCAACATGCTGGAGCGCCACATCGGGCGCGGCCGTTTGCTGGAAGAGGCGATCGACACCGTCATCCCGGAGGCCTACAACAAGGCGCTCGAAGACGAGGACATCGACGCGATCGGCCAGCCGCAGATCGAGATGGTTAGCGCGGAGCCGCTGTCGTTCAAAGCCACGGTGCCGATCCGTCCGAACATAAATCTCGGCGACTACACCAGCGTCCGCGTTCCCCGCGAGCCCGTCGAGGTGGACGAGGCCGACGTGGACGCATCGCTGGACGAGCTTCGGCGGCGCTACGCCATCCAGGAGCCGGTCGAGCGCCCGGTGCAGATCGGCGATGTCATTCGCGGCGACGTGCGCATCGTCGTAGACGACCGCGAAGTGTACAAGGACGAGGACGCCGAGATGCACCTGCGCGAAGGCAAGACGGTGCTGCTGCCGGGCTTCGCGGAGGGCATCGTCGGCACCTTGAAGGGCGAGCCGCGCGAGATCCCCGTCACGCTCCCGGACGACGCCGACACTGCGCTCGCCGGCAAGACCGGCGTGGTTCACATAAGACTTAAGGAAGTGAAAGAAGAACGCCTGCCGGAGCCGGACGACGAGCTCGCCAAGGGTGTCGGCGAAGGATTCGCTTCGCTGACCGACCTCAAAGACCGGTTGCGCAGCGACATCCGCGAGCGCCAGGAATCGCAAGCTGAGGAGTCTTACCGCGACGCTGCCCTCACCGCGCTCGTCGAGCAGGCGGGGGTGATCGAGTTTCCACCGGTGCTCGTGGAGCGGGAGATCGACCGCTTTTTGAACGACCAGGCACGCAACACCGGCATGGAGCTCGACCGCTACCTGGAGCTGATCAAGAAGACGCCCGAGGAAGTCCGCGAAGAGCTTCGCCCCAGCGCCACCGAGCGCGTCATGCGCTCGCTTGTCCTGGGCCATCTCGCGGACACGGAGAAGATCGAAACGACCGACGCCGACGTCGAGGCCGAGGTCCAGAAGCTGATCGCCCAGGCCAGCGGCGGCGACGATGAGCAGGTCGAGCGCTACCGTCGCATCTTCCAGTCGCCGGAAGCACGCGCATCGTTAGCGCGGTCGCTGGTCTCGCGGCGGACAGTCGAGCGGCTGGTCGAGATCGCCAGCCAGGCGGACGGAGCGGCGCCTGCCAAGAAGAAGAAGATCCGAGGCAAGAAGCAGCCAGCCGGGGACATCCCCGATGCAGAGACGCAAGCAGAGTTGAAGGAGGAAACTTCGTGAAGCCAGAACCCAGCGCGATAGTCCCATATGTGATCGAGACCAGCGCCCGCGGCGAGCGCGCTTACGATATCTTTTCCCTGCTCCTCAAGGAGCGCATCGTCTTCCTCGGGACGCCAATCGACGACCAGATCGCCAACCTGATCATCGCCCAGCTCCTGTATCTCGACCGCGAAGACCCGGAGAAGGATGTCAACATGTACATCCATTCGCCGGGTGGCGTGGTCAGCGCCGGTCTGGCAATCTACGACACAATGCAGTTGATGCGGTGTGACGTAGCGACGATCTGCGTGGGCAGTTGCGCCAGCATGGGTACCGTCCTCCTCTGCGCGGGAACGAAGGGCAAACGCTACGCCCTGCCCAACAGTACTATCCACATCCACCAGGCGATCATCCGCGGCGTCGGCGGCCAGGCCACAGACGTCGAGATCCACGCGCGGGAGGTCCTGCGCCAGAACCAGCTGATCCGCGAAGTCCTCGCGGCCCACACCGGCCAATCAATCGAGAACATCATCCGCGACACGGACCGTGATTTCTTCATGGACTCCAAGACCGCCAAAGAGTACGGCATCATCGACGAGATCCTGCAGTCGAACAACCCCGCCAAGCAGGGGGTCGCTGCCGCAGCCGACAATGGGGCCAAGGCGTAAGATAGAACAGTAAGGGAGATTCGATGCCAGCCAAGGGTAGCGGGAGCAGCAGCCGGGTCAGTTACAACTGCTCGTTCTGTGGCAAGAACCAGGACCAGGTCCGCCGCCTGATCGCTGGCCCCGGCGCCGTCTACATCTGCGACGAGTGCGTCGAGCTTTGCCGGGAGATCATCCAGGAGGACTCCGGCAGCCAGGTCAAGCCAAAGACGCCACTGCAGCGCATCCCGCCCCCGAAGGTCATCTACTCGCAGCTAAGCGAATATGTCGTCGGCCAGGAGCAGGCCAAGAAGGTGCTCTCGGTCGCTGTATACAACCACTACAAGCGCATCGGCGCCCAGGCCGGCCGCGACGTGGAGCTGGAGAAGAGCAACATCATGCTCCTCGGCCCCACCGGCTCTGGCAAGACGCTGCTCGCGCGCACGCTGGCTAAGATCCTTGACGTGCCGTTCACGATCGCCGATGCCACCGCGTTGACGGAGGCCGGTTACGTCGGTGAGGACGTCGAGAACATCCTCCTGCGCCTGATCCAGGCCGCCGACTTCGACGTGGCCAAGGCCGAGCGCGGGATCATCTACATCGACGAGATCGACAAGATCGGCCGCAAGAGCGGCGACAACCCCTCGATTACTCGCGACGTCTCCGGCGAAGGGGTGCAGCAGGCGCTGCTCAAGATCGTCGAGGGTTGCGTCGCCAACGTGCCTCCGCAGGGCGGCCGCAAGCACCCGCACCAGGACTTCATCCAGATCAACACCGCGAACGTCCTCTTCGTCTGCGGCGGTGCCTTCCAGGGCCTCGACGCGATCATCGACAGGCGCATCGGGAAGGGGCGGCGCTCGCTCGGCTTCCGCACGGCGGGACCCGGAATCGATGCCGTGAAGACCGCCGATGAGCTGTTGACGCAGGTCACGCACGACGACTTGCTCCAGTACGGCCTCATCCCGGAGTTCGTTGGGCGCATCCCGGTTGTCGTCTCGCTGCAGTCGCTAGACAAAGCGTCGCTCGTCCAGATTCTCACGGAGCCGAAGAACGCGCTGGTTCGTCAGTTCGAGGAGTTCCTCTCCATCGACAACGTCGAGCTCGTTTTCACCGAAGATGCGCTGGAAGCGGTTGCCGAAGAGGCGCTTCTCCACAAGACCGGCGCCCGCGGCCTGCGGTCCGTCCTCGAAGACTGCCTGCTTGAAGTCATGTACGAGATCCCGGGCCGCGCCGACGTCAAGAAGTGCGTCGTTGACGCGGATTCGATCCGCGGCCTGCGCCGCCCGCTCCTGCTCAGCCGCTCCGGCCAGGCCGTAGACGTCTGGGGCGACGAGCCTAAGGGCGAAACGGCGTAACTTCTGCCGATCGGTCGTGACCGACTCGGAGTTCTCGCTTGAAATCCGCCGAGCGTCTTGGCGCCTGTTCGCTGCGATAATCGCGCCGGCTGCACTCGTCGGAATCAGCCTCTTCGTAACAGACCCAGATCCGTACGGTCTACTAACCTTAGGCATCGTGTTAGTGATTCTGGCGTTTGTATTCAGGTTTAGCACCCGCGGTCGAAAGGTGTCCGTATCACTCGAAACCAATGGGATGCGCTTCGCGACGAGGAAGCGAAAAGTGATCATTCCATGGTCCGCTACCGAGCAGGTCCGCGCGTTGGAGACGCGAGGAATGCCTTTCAGTTGGCGCGTGACGGCTCGCCTCTGGGGTTATGACCCAAGCGAACGTTGGGTTGAGATGCGTGCGAAGGGGATGCTTCGCGCGACTTGGAAGTCGGTTAAGGCTACTGGCATAGGGTTTCCACTCTTCCTTAGGCTGATTTATATTCGGCCGGACCGTCCGACGATCTTCGTTGCAGCCGTTGACTCGCATCTGTCCGGAACGCCACCAACTGCCCATAGCTGAAAGCTGCTATCCTGACCGCACAATGGCAAAACGACGCTTGGACGCCCTTCTCGTCGATCGCGGGCTTGCCGAAAGCCCCGAGAAAGCCCGCGCGCTGGTGATGGCGGGACAGGTGACCGTCGATGAGCGGCCGGCCCCGAAGGCAGGCGTTCTGGTCGCTGACGACGCGGCGCTTGCGGTTGATCGTGGCCCGCGCTACGTCAGCCGCGGCGGCGAAAAGCTGGAGCACGCGCTAGCGGCATTCAGGCTGCACGTCGGCGGGCTCGTCGCGGCCGACATCGGTGCCTCAACGGGCGGATTCACGGACTGCCTCCTGCAACACGGCGCGGCGCGCGTTTACGCGATCGACGTCGGGCGCGGGCAGCTCGATTACAGGCTGCGCGGCGATGCGCGAGTCGTCTCGATGGAGGGCCTGAACGCGCGTGAGCTCGAGATCCTGCCGGAGCTGGCGGACGTGGCGACGATCGATTTGTCGTTTATCTCGCTGAGGCTGGTGCTGCCCGTGGTCGCACGGCTCTTAGCCCCCGCCTTCCCACTCACGGGCGACCTAAAGGCCGCCCCCAGGGCACGTACGCGGGGCACGATCATCGCCCTGTTCAAGCCGCAGTTCGAAGCGGCGAAGAGCGAGGTCCCGCGCGGGGGCGTAATCCGCGATCCGCAACTGCATTCAATGCTGATCGGGCGCTTCGCGGCCTGGTGCGTGGCCAATGAGTTCGGCGTGCGCGACCTCGAGGCGTCGCCCATCCTCGGCGCGGAAGGGAACCGCGAGTTCTTGTTCTGGCTCGAACCTATCGGCGTTTCGGCGTCCCTTAAGCCGCCCAGGAGGTCGCAGCGGGCCGCGCCCCTACGGCGCCGGCAGATCGCCCGAAAAGGGGCGCGCCGGTGAAGAAGGCCGGCATCTTCGTGCACTCTCGCTGGCCGGCCGCGCGCCAGCTGGCGGACGAGGTGACGTCTTATCTCCTCGGGCAGGGCGTCGAGACCGTCTGGGCTACATCCGAGTGGGACGACGACGCGCTCCGCACGGACATGCCGGGCAGCGATCTGCTGATCTGCCTGGGCGGCGACGGCACTGTCCTGCGCGCCGCCCGCACCGTCGTGCCGAACCCGGTCCCAATCCTCGGAGTGAACATGGGGCGGCTCGGCTTCCTGGCAGAGGTACGCCCAGGCGAGCTCATGGCCTGCCTGCCCAACGTCCTGGCGGGAAAGTATCGCCTGGAGGAGCGGACGATGCTGCTGGCGGAAGTTCCGGTAGGTGTGAAGTACGACGCCCTGAACGATGTCGTCGTCGGCCGTCAGACGGTCAGCCGGCCGATCTACGTTGACGTGGCGGTCGATGGTTCGCGGCTGGCGATCCACCGCTGCGACGCGATGATCGTAGCGACGGCGACGGGGAGCACCGCTTACTCCCTCTCCGCCGGCGGCCCGATCCTGCACCCGGAATCGCGTGATCTCGTGCTGACGTCTGTGTCGCCGCACATCGCCGCCGCCCGGCCGCTCGTTCTGCCGCCTGACTCGACGGTGGAGCTGACGGTGACCGCGGACCAGGACGCGGTTGTCAGCATCGATGGGCAAGTGGATACGCCGCTCACCTCCGGCGACACCGTCAGCGTCCGCCGCAGCCCGCACACAGCCCGCTTTGTGCGCTTTTCCAAGCCGGAGGACTACTACGGCATGCTGGCCGAGAGACTGGACTGGCTGCGCATCCTACGCTCCACCGACAACCCCGAGCTGTTCGAGCTGAACGGCACGCGCACCGCCAAGTGACTTCTGAGCAGCGGGAACCGGGCGCGGAGCGAGTCCTCAACAGCCGCCGCGTCTTCGAGGGGAAGATTGCCCGGCTTCGCGTCGACACCGTTGATCTCGCCAGCGGCCGTACGGCGCAGCGCGAGATCGTGGAGCACGAGCCGGTCGTTGCGATCGTCCCGATCGACAGCGACGGCAACGTCGTTCTGGTCCGCCAGTTCCGCCTGGCGACCGGCGCCGTGCTACTCGAAGTGCCAGCCGGTGGCGTCGATCCCGGCGAAACGCCGGAAGATGCCGCGCAGCGCGAACTGACGGAGGAGATCGGGATGCGAGCCGGCCACCTCGAACGCCTCGCCGGGTTCTACGTCTCGCCCGGCTTCCTGACCGAATACGTGCACGCGTTCCTGGCGACCGATCTCAGAGACTCGCCTGCCGAGGCTGACGAAGACGAGGACATCGCCGTTGTCCGGATGCCGCTGGCAGACGCGGTGGCGATGGTTGAGCGCGGCGACTTGCGCGACGCCAAGAGCATCGCAAGTGTCCTGCTCGCCGCGCGGCGCATCCGATCGTGACGCAGAACGACTCGATCGAGCGCGTCCGCCACGAGGTTGTCAGCTGCTTCAAATGTCCGCGCCTCGTCGCCTGGCGGGAACTGGTGGCGCGGGAGAAACGGGCCGCCTTCCGCGACTGGGACTATTGGGGCCGGCCGGTCCCCGGTTTCGGCGACCCGAATGCGAGGCTGCTCGTCGTGGGGCTGGCGCCGGCGGCGCACGGCGGCAATCGCACCGGGCGGATCTTCACCGGCGACCGCTCCGGCGACTGGTTGTACGGCGCGCTCTACCGTGCCGGCTTCGCTAATCAGCCGGGGAGCGTTAGCCGTGACGACCGCCTGCGGCTCGATGGCGCCTACGTCGCCGCCGTCGTCCGCTGCGCGCCGCCCGCGAACCGCCCTCTGCCGGAGGAGCGCGACAACTGCTTGCCCTACCTCAAACGGGAGCTGGCGCTGCTGACCGGAGTGCACGTCATCGTCTGTCTGGGCGCGTACGCGCTGGACGGAATCGCGCTGGCGCTGGGGCTGCGTCCGAGGCCAAAGTTCGGTCACGCGAGGGAGATCGCGCTTCCGGATGGCCGTACGATCATCTGCTGCTTCCACCCCAGCCAGCAGAACACGTTCACAGGCAAGCTGACGGAGCCCATGCTGGACACGACTTTTCAGCGCGCGCGGGAGTTAGCCGATTGACCGCAGATTACGCGAGATGGCCGCGAGATGATCTCAGATCATATCTGTGGCGCATCTGTGCTTATCTGTGGCTAAATTCCATCTGTGGCAGCAAATCTGCGTTCAATCCGCGTCAATCTGCGGCGAAAATCGTCACTCCGGAAAGGTGACCAGTGAGGTCGTGCTCTGGATGCCGACGATGGGGCGGATGCGGTCGCCGAGGACGGGCGGGATCTCCTGCAGGCTTTCGACGGTGAGCTCGACGACGATGTCGTAGGGCCCCATCACCTCGTGGATTTCGGCGATGCCCTCAATCTTCTGGATCTCGCTGTAGACCTGCTTGGTCTTGCCGGGGTCAGTCACGATCAACACGTACGCCTTGATGGCCATCTGGGCTCTCCTTGCTCCGGAATGGGACGGGACGATGCGGCACGGGATGGCGACATTATAGACGGAGGTGCTGGGAACATGGAACGTGCAACATGGATCAGGGTACGGGGCCCGCGATACACTTAGGCCATGGACACCCCCGATCCCTTCGGCGCCCTCACCTCGCTCGACACTGCAGCCGGCACGGTCCAGTACTACCAGCTCGATTGCCTGACCAGGCTCGGCGTGGCGGATGTTGGCGCGCTGCCGTTCTCGATCAAGATCGTGCTGGAGAACCTGCTCCGTCGCTGGGACGCTGAGATTGTTACGCAGGAGGACGTCGTCGCGCTGGCCAAGTGGTCGCCCGCCGGAACGCCTTCGCCGCGGGAGATCCAGTTCCTGCCGGCGCGCGTGCTCTTGCAGGACTTCACCGGCATCCCGGTAGTGGTCGACCTGGCAGCGCTGCGGGCGGAGGTGGCGCGCAGAGGCGGCGACGCGCAGCGCGTGAACCCGGACCTCGTCGTCGACCTGGTCATCGACCACTCGGTGCAGGTGGACGCGTTCGGCACGGGCACGTCGCTGGCGACCAACGTGGACCGCGAGTACGAGCGCAACCACGAGCGATACGCCTTCCTGCGCTGGGCCCAGAACGCTTTCCGCAACTTCCGCGTGGTGCCGCCGGGCGCGGGCATTGTGCACCAGGTCAACCTCGAGTTCCTGGCCGCCGTCGTGCAGACGCTGAGCAAGGAGGGCACGACCATCGCGCTGCCCGACACGCTCGTCGGCACGGACTCGCACACGACGATGGTGAATGGTCTCGGCGTGCTTGGCTGGGGCGTCG
>DAINDD010000009.1:0-14029 GCA_036732045.1 Chloroflexota bacterium | reverse complement strand
TCTCTAACGCACTCCGCGAAGGCGTGACGGCAACAGATCTCGTGCTCACCGTGACCGAAATGCTGCGCAACTACGGCGTTGTTGGCAAGTTCGTCGAGTACTGCGGTCCCGGTCTGAGCCACCTCAGCCTCCCCGACCGCGCAACGATCGCGAACATGTCGCCGGAGTACGGCGCGACCTGCGGCTACTTTCCGGTGGACGCCGAGACGCTGCGATACATGAAGATGACCGGACGCCCAGCCACGCTGATCGACCTCGTCGAGCGCTACTGCCGAGCCCAGGGCCTCTTCCGGGACGACGAGATGACGGTGCCGGCCTTTACCCACTTGCTCGACCTCGACCTCTCGACCGTTGAGACGAGCCTGGCGGGCCCGCGACGCCCGCAGGACCGCGTGCCTTTGGGCCGCGTGCGAGAGAGCCTGCGCTCGGCGTTCGTCGAGTATTTCCCGCACATTCTGCCAACGAAGAGCGAGGAGCGTTTCGACTGGGAAGGCGGCAGCCTCAACGAAGAGCTTCAGCCGAGCCAGCCAACCGTCGGCGTCAGCCATGAGAAGAACGGCGTCGAGCTGACGCTGAACGGCGAGCACGCGCACGTCGGCCACGGATCCGTCGCGATCGCCGCGATCACGAGTTGCACCAACACCTCGAACCCCTCGGTCATGCTGGCGGCGGGCCTCCTGGCGAAGAAGGCCGTCGAGCGCGGACTGAGCGTGTCGCCGGCCGTTAAGACGAGCCTGGCACCGGGCTCACGGGCCGTGATCGACTACCTGGAGCTGGCCGGCCTGATGCCCTACCTTGATCAGCTGCACTTCAACCTGGTTGGCTACGGCTGCACGACCTGTATCGGCAACAGCGGCCCGCTGGACGAGCCCGTCGCCAAAGCGATCGACGACAACAACCTCGTCGTCGCGGCTGTGCTCAGCGGCAACCGCAACTTCGAGGGGCGCATCCACCCGCAGGTGCGTGCGTCGTACCTCGCCTCGCCGCCCCTGGTCGTGGCCTACGCCCTGGCCGGCACCATGGACATCGACCTGCGCAACGAGCCGCTCGGCCACGACAAGGACGGTGTCGCCGTCTTCCTGCGCGACCTCTGGCCGACGTCGGCGGAAGTGCAGCAGGCCGTCGAGCAGTCGGTCAAGCCCGAGAGCTTCCGCGAGACGTACGCCCACATCTTCGACGGCGACGAACGCTGGTGGTCGCTGAACGTGCCGCAGGGCGCGCTCTGGGAGTGGGACCCCGAATCGACGTACCTGCGCGAGCCACCATTCGTGCAGGGCCTCCCGGCCGAACCAGGCGCGATCAAAGACATCAAGGACGCGCGGGTGCTGGTGATGGTGGGGGACTCGGTGACGACGGACCACATCTCGCCCGCCGGTTCGATCAAGCTGGACAGCCCCGCCGGCAAGTACCTCCAGCAGCACGAGATCCCGCCGGGCGAGTTCAACAGTTACGGCTCCCGTCGCGGCAACCACGAAGTAATGATGCGCGGCACCTTCGCCAACATCCGCCTGCGCAACGAGCTGACCCCGCAGGAAGGCGGCTGGACGGCGCACCAGCCCGATGGCGAGGAGATGACGATCTATGATGCCGCCATGCGCTACAAGGAAGAGGGCGTGCCGCTGCTCGTCATCGCCGGCAAGGAGTTCGGGACGGGCAGCTCCCGGGACTGGGCGGCCAAGGGCGAGAACCTGCTGGGCGTGAAGGCTGTCATCGCCGAAAGCCACGAGCGCATCCACCGATCAAACCTCATCGGCATGGGCGTGCTGCCACTGCAGTTTTTGCCGACCCAAAGCCGCACGACGCTAAACCTGACCGGCAAGGAGAAGTACGACATCCTCGGCTTGGAGCAGGACCTGATTCCCGGCAAGCAGGTCACCGTCCGCGTCGTTTCCGACTACGGCACCGAGACGTCGTTCCAGGCGATCGTGCGCATCGACAGCGGGCTGGAGATGGAGCAGTACCGCAACGGCGGCATCCTCCCGTACATTCTCCGCAAGATGCTGCGGGGCTAACGATGCGCCGCGGCCTGCCAGTCGCCGACATGTCCAGCCATCGAACGCCCCGGCCCCATTGACGCCCAGCGACGGAAGCGGCGTCATTGCAGGGCTTGACAGGTAAGTAATTCCTTACGCATAATCAACTCAGAGTGATAACTGCTGAGCGCGAACCCGAAGTCTTTGGAGCGATCAGCCATCCCGCGCGGCGCAAGATGCTCGATCTCCTCGCCGAGGGCGAGCGCCCCGTCAACGCGATTGCGGGACACTTCGAGATGAGCCGCCCGGCCGTCTCCCAGCACCTCCACCTCCTGCTCGATGCTGGTCTCGTGACCGAGGAGCGGCACGGCCGGGAGCGCCGCTATCGCCTTGCCCCCGAGCGGCTCGGGCCCGTGCGGGACTGGATCGCACACTACGAGCGGTTCTGGGACGACCACCTGCAGCGTCTTCAGGAGCATCTGACGAAAGGCAGTGAACGATGACCGATAGCATACGCAGAGAGATCGTGTTTCCGCAGTCCCAGGCGGACGTCTGGCGCGCGCTCACCGACAGCGCCACCCTGGCCGATTGGCTAATGCCCAACGACTTCGAGCCGCGCGTCGGCCGTCGCTTCACGTTCCGCACGCAGCCGAACCCCCAGGCCGGCTTCGACGGCATCGTGCACTGCGAGGTCCGCGAGTGCGCGCCGCCGAACGCCCTCGAATACTCCTGGGCGGGCGGCGGCATCGACACACGCGTTACCTACCGCCTCGAACCCGACGGCGCCGGCACCCGTCTCTTCTTCGAGCAGTCCGGCTTCGACATCTCCCAGCCGTGGGGCGACCAAGCACTCAAAGGCGCCGAATACGGCTGGTCAAAGATGCTCGAGCAACTGGCCGGCGTCGTTGCGGGTCTGGGAGCTCACGACTAGCCAGGCGGCCGACACCACCACCGGTGCCCGCCGCTAGTCGCACTTGGGACGGGACGTCTTGGTTCCTCGGCGGCCTCATCTCAAGGTGCTCGGCACACCACGGTTCTGAGCGCGGCTGCTAGAATACGCGCCAATGAAAACAACCCTCGACTGGCTGGGAACGGCCACGTTCCGGCTCACAGTCGGCGACCTCACCATCTTCCTCGACGCGTACATGGACCGCGTGCCAGCCGCGCCGCCTGTCGGCCTCAGCGCGAAGGACGTCACGAAGGCGGACTACGTGCTCGTGGGCCACAGCCACTTCGACCACATCGCCGGATCCGAGGTCATAGCCGCGAACACCGGCGCGAAGATCATCGGCTCCCACGAAAGCTGCCGCGTCATGCGAGAGCGCAACGTCCCGGCCTCGCAACTCATGCCTTCCTCTGGTGGCGAGCGGCATCGTCTCTCGCCGAACGTCACCGTGCGCGTCCTCCCGAGCATCCACTCCTGCACCTGGATCCTGACCGACGTCGCCAGTGGCGAGGCAGAGCGCGGTCACGCCGGCCTGACCCAGGACGAGCGCGCCGCGTGCCCCGGCCTCGTGCAGGCGATCACCGCCCTCGCCACCAGCGGCACCGAGGACGGCCGCATCATCCTCGCGCACGTGCAGGGCAGCGCCGGCAGCACGAGCGAGGCGGCGCGCTGGTGTACTTGATCGAGACGCCTGACCTGCGGATCTTCTTCCAGGACACGTCCGGCTGCTGGACTGGCGTGCTTGGCGAGATCAACGCGGACGTGGCGCTGCTGGCCGCGTCCGGGCGCGGCAACGTGAACGGCGAGCCGATCCAGGGCTCGATGGCAGACTTCATCGCACTGGAAGCTGAGCTGCTCGACGCGCGGAAGGTCGTCCTCGGCCATCACGATAACTGGATGCCGCCGATCACCCGGACAAGCTTCGACATGGCGCCGGTGCGGAAGGAACTCGCGCGACGGGCACCGCAAGCGACGCTGATCGAGACGGGTTACCTCGCCGGAACCGTGCTGGTCCCGTAGGTCGTCCGATCCCTCGCCTGCTATCTCGGCAGGGCCGCGCTTGCTAGAATTGGTCGCGCCATGGACAACGAAGCGATCGAACGCGCCAAGGAGCACTTCGGGCGGCTGCTTAAAGTTCAGATCGCGCGCATCGAGCAAATGAAGCGCGGCGAGGAGCCGCTGGACTTCGATTCGCTGCGGCCGATCATCATCGGCGTCTGCGGCGGCGACGGCATCGGCCCCTACATCTCGAAGGAGGCGCAGCGCGTGCTCGAGTACCTGCTCGCCGAGGAGGTGCGCTCCGGCAAGGTCGAGTTCCGCACGATCGAAGGACTGACTATCGAGAACCGCGCCGCGCAGCACAAAGCGATCCCGGACGACGTTCTCGCCGAGCTGCGCAAGTGCCACGTCATCCTGAAAGGCCCGACGACAACGCCGCGCAAGGGCGACCCCTGGCCGAACATCGAGTCCGCCAACGTCGCCATGCGCAAAGAGCTCGACCTCTTCGCCAACGTGCGGCCGGTGCGCGTGCCGGAACAGGGCATCGACTGGACGTTCTTTCGGGAGAACACGGAGGACCTCTACGCGCTAGGTTCGGACGGGATCAACGTCACGGACGACCTCGCGATCGACTTCAAGGTGATGACGACCCAGGGCTGCGAGCGCATCATCCGTATGGCGTTTGAATTCGCCTCGCGAAACGCGATCAACCGCCTGACGGTCGTCACGAAGGCGAACGTGATCAAGACAACGGACGGGAAGTTCCTCGACACCGCGCGCTCGCTGGCGGGCGAGTTTCCGGCCGTGAAGTGGGACGATTGGTACATCGACATTATGACGGCGAAGCTCATCGACCCGAGGCGCCGCACGGAGTTTCGAGTCTTCGTCCTGCCGAATCTCTACGGCGACATCCTCACCGATGAGGCCGCCGAGTTTCAGGGCGGCGTCGGCACCGCGGGCAGCGCCAACATCGGCAACCGCTATTCGATGTTCGAGGCCATCCACGGCTCCGCGCCGCGCATGGTGGAGGAAGGACGCGCCGCCTATGCCGATCCCAGCAGCATGATCCGCGCGAGCGCCATGCTGCTCCGCCACATCGGCTTCGTTGACCGCGCGGATCGCCTGGAGCAGGCGCTGGACATCGGCGGGCGCTTCGAGAAGCGGCTTGTCATGACCGGCCGATCCGATGGCGCCATGAGTTCCGATTTCGCGGACTACATCCTCGACGTGGTGCAGGATGCGCGGCTGAAAGAACGCTGGACAAAATATCAGACCGACTTGGTCACCGGCAGGCCGTAGAGACCTCCCGCCGGGACGTCTCTACAACGTATCGCATCAGAGGAGGCATTTGTGCGCGCAAAGGTAACGATCGTCGGGGCCGGGATGACCGGCGGCACGATGGCCCAGCGGCTGGCCGAGACCGGCTACGTGGATGTCGTCTTACAGGACATCGTCGAAGGGCTGCCGCAGGGGAAGTCGCTGGACCTGGCGGAGTCGGGGCCTCACGTTGGCTTTAACGCCAGGCTGACCGGCAGCAACGGCTGGGACGACACCAAAGGCTCGGACGTCGTTGTCATCACGTCCGGGCTGCCGCGCAAGCCCGGGATGACGCGAGAAGAGTTGCTCAACATCAACGCCGGCATCGTGCGCGACGTAGCGGCGGCGGCGGCGAAGGCCTCCCCGAACGCCGTCTTCATCATCTTCGCCAACCCGATGGACGCCATGTGCCACGTCACGCTGGAAGCAACCGGCCTGCCCAAGGAGCGCGTGATCGGCCAGGGCGGCATGCTGGACAGCGCCCGCTACCGCACATTCCTGGCCTGGGCGGCGGGATGCTCGGTGCAGGACGTCCACGCCAGCGTTCTCGGCGGCCACACGGAGGCGACGATGGTGCCCATCGTCAGCACGTCCACGATCGGCGGCGTGCCACTGACCACGGCGCTGCGACGCGAAGAGATCGACGCCTGCGTCCAACGCGCCAGGAACGGCGGCGCGGAGATCGTCTCGCTGCTCAAGACCGGCTCGGCGTTCTACGCGCCGGCCGCGGCCACAGTCGAGATGGTTGAGGCCGTGTTGCTCGACAAGAAGCGCGTGATCCCCTGCGCCGTCTACGCGCAGGGCGAATTCGGGATCAAGGACACGTTCGTCGGGCTGCCGGTTAAGGTCGGCGCCAGTGGCATCGAGCAGACGTACGAGCCCCCGCTCTGGGAAGACGAGGTTGAGGGCATCCGCACAGCCGCAAAGGCGACGAAAGACCTGATCGCGCTGATCGAAAAGAAGTAGATCTCGGATGACGGGAGGTCAGGCTTAAGCCTGACCCCAGGTTGATTGCTCGCCTATCCCAGCAACTCCCGCGCCTGCTCGTTGGCCTTCAAGAAATCGTCCGACGTCTTCACGCTCGGGGAGAACGTCACGTCCAGAACCAGCTCATCGGCGCCGAGCTCGCGCACCGCGGCCACGTCCTGCTTGATCTCGTCGCGGGAGCCGTGGAAGGGCCAGCGCCCTTCGCCGGCGGGCTTGTCGGTCAGATGTAAGTTGCCGCGGACGGACAGCTTCAGCTCCTCTGGCTTGCGGCCGGCCTGCTTGGCCATTTCGCGGATGCCGGTCCACATCTGGGTGAGCGCCGGGACCGGTAGGCCCACTGGCATCCAGCCATCGGCGAACTGTGCGACGCGCTTCATGGCTGCGGGTGCGTATGCGGCGAGGTAGATCGGCGGGTGCGGCTTATGCACCGGCCGCAGGTCAAAGTACGACTTCGGGAGTGTGAAGAAGCGGCCTTTGAACTCGGCCGGATTGTCCTTCCACATCGTGTGCAGCACCTGCAGGAACTCGTCCGCGCGGACGCCGCGGTGCTTGGCTTGGGCCGCCGTCGCCTCGTACTCGTCCTCTGACCAGCCCAGGCCGAGCCCGACGGTGAGCCGGCCTCCTGACAGCACGTCGAGCGAGGTCAGCGTGCGGCCGAGGACGATCGGGTTGTAGAAGGGGATATCGAGGACGCTTGTGCCGACGCGGATCGTCTTCGTATGCGCGGCCACCCACGTCAGTGCCTCGATCGGGTCGAAGACACGCTTGTAGACGTCCGGGAGCTTGCCGTCGGGCTCAGCGACGTACGGGTTGCGCGGGCTCACGGGGAAGAGCAGCCGTTCTGTCACCCAGACGGAGTCGAAGCCGAGCTCCTCGGCGCGCTGGGCGGCCGTCACCATACCCTCAGGTGTGGCGTCCGGGCCGATCTGTGGTATGAAGCATCCGAGTTGCACAGGGCATCTCCTTCGCTATAAAAGGGCTTACGTCTCGTAAGTGGGGCTTATCGCATCGTATCACGTTTGTCATTCCGACCGGAGTTCGCCTCAGCGAACGCAGCGGAGGAACCTTGCACTCCGATGCTCGTCTGTTTGGCGGAACCGCAGAGCACGCCGATAGGCAAGACCTCTCCGCTCGGTCCGCTGCGGCGGACTCCGATCGAGACGACAAGGGCTCGCGGCGCGGTATCATTAAGTTCACGATGAGGGAAATACACGTAGACGCGATCCGAGACACCGTACGCGAGCTCTGCAAGGAGGCCGCGTGCGTCTTGCCGGAGGACGTCGTTGGTGCGCTACAGACGGCGCGGAAGCGGGAGCAGTCGCCGGTCGCGGTCAAAGTACTGGACCAGATTCTGCTCAACGCGGACCTGGCGCGGGAGGAGATGCTGCCTCTCTGCCAGGACACCGGCACCACCGTGATCTTCCTCGACATCGGGCAGGACGCGCACATCACCGGCGGCGACCTCAAGCAGGCGCTGGCCGACGGCGTCGACCAGGGGTACCGCGAGGGCTTCCTGCGCGCGTCGATCGTCGAGCGGCCGTTCTCGGCGCGCACGAACACGAAGAACAACACGCCGCCAATCGTGCACACGGAGATCGTACCCGGCGACCAGCTGCGCCTGCAGGTGATGCCGAAGGGCGGTGGCTGCGAGAACATGAGCCGCTTCACGATCATGCTGCCCGCCGCCGGAAAGAAGGGGATCACGGAGTTCGTCCTCAAGACCGTCGCCGAGTCAGGCGGCAACCCCTGCCCGCCGATCATCGTCGGCCTCGGCGTCGGCGGCTCAGCGGAACACGCGATGTACATGGCCAAGCGCGCGCTGACCCGCAAAGTCGGCGACCCGAATCCCGTTGCCGAGGAGGCCGAGTTCGAGGCCGAGCTGCTGGACGCGGTGAACGCGCTCGGAGTCGGGGCACAGGCTGTCGGTGGTACGCAGACGGCGCTGGGCGTGCACCTGATGACGCATCCCACGCACATCGCCTCGCTGCCGGTGGCGGTGAACCTGCAGTGTCACTCCGCGCGGCTGAAGGAAGCCGTGCTATGACGCTGCGCCATCGCCTCGTCGCGGCGTCTGACCCGGACGCGCCCGAAGCCTGCACGCTCACGCGCGAAGATGGAGAACGTCGCGGTCCCGCGATGACGCAACTCTTCGCAATGCTGACCGAGCAGCGGGAGTCGCCGCGCGGCAACGAGTTCGTTTTCCGCGGCGACGCGGACGAGCTGTGGCAGATGGTAACGGCGTTCGTCGATGAGGAGTCGCTCTGCTGCCCGTTCTATAGCTACGAGCAGCGCGAAACGGAGGGCGGCGTCATCCTGTTCGTCGGAGCGCCGCCTGCGCGGGTCGAGCTGCAGTTGTAGTGGCCGAGCATCGCATCCAACTGCCGTTAACCGACGCCATTATCGATCAGTTGCGGGCGGGCGACTACGTTTACCTCAGCGGCCATGTCTACACGGCGCGCGATGCCGCGCACAAGCGCATGGTCGAGACGCTGGCGCGCGGTGAGCCCCTGCCGATCGATATGCGGGGACAGGTGCTGTACTACGTTGGGCCGACGCCGCCCAGGCCGGGCCAGATCATCGGCTCGGCAGGGCCCACAACGTCGGAGCGGATGGACCCGTTCACGATCCCGCTGTTGGAGGCCGGCCTGAAAGGCTCGATCGGCAAAGGAGGTCGTACGCCCGCCGTCGCCGAGGCGTTCCGGCAGCACCACGCCGTCTACTTCCTCGCCGTCGGCGGCGCGGCCGCGCTCCTATCGAAGCAGATCAGAAGCGTCGAAGTTGTCGCGTTCGAAGATCTCGGGACTGAGGCGATTCGCCTGATGGAAATCGCCGACTTCCCGCTGGTCGTCTGCAACGATGTCTACGGCGGTGATGTGGTGCTCCACGGGCGCGACGAATGGCGTCGCGAGCCGGCGGCCGGCTAGCCCGAGCCGAATTCCGCGGAGCAGACGACAGGGTTGTGCGTAATCCCGTCGCCGCCTACGTAGGGGCCGCCATAGCAAGCGACGCCGAAGGACTTGTACTGCGGGTCAAGGATGATGCTGCGGTGGGGGGCGCTGCTCATCCAGAGGTCGACCATCGACGGAGCGGAACCCTCGGACTCGACGAGGACTTCGCCTACAGAGCAACAATAGCCGCGCGCCCAGGCCCGGTCGCCGGGACCGCCGGCCAGCCAGTGATCGAGCTGGTAAGGGTTGCCGTCGACGAAGATGTACTGCGTGTAGAACTGCGCCGAGGCGACTAGCGAGTCGTTGGGTGACACCGCTTGCAGGCCGTTGGCCGTGCGGACTTTGTTCAGCAGTCCGTAAAGCTGATCGGACAGGTCAGGCCGGTAGCCGCCGGGAAGGGGCGTTGGTGTCGGTGGCGGCGGGACGGGAGTCGCGACCGGGTACACGGCTGCCGGCGCGCGAACCGTCGGATCGACGGTCGGTTCCGGCGCGGGCTCGGGCGTTGGTTGCGGAGTCGGCTCGGGCGTCGCGATCCGGTCGGAGCCGGTGACGGCTTCGGCAGCGATCTGCGGCTTGATGAGAAACGATGTCGGGTGCGGAGAACTCGTCGGCGCAGCCGTTCGCTCAAGAAGGGCTGCCGTTGCCCCGGAGCTGGCGGGGGAGGAGTTCCCCGGTCCCGTCAGGAATCCGATCGCAGCCAGGGCGCCGATAATTGTGAGCAGAGTCACTGCGGAGGCCAGGATAAGAGGCTTCCAGGGCGCGAAGTTATGTCTTCTCATGCGGGGTTTCAGGTAGCCTACCGTCATCGAGCGGTAGGGGCAAACCGTTGCCAGATAGAAAGGCCGCGGCGAAGTTGTGGAAAAACCTTTGATTTAGAGGCGGGTGCTTCTAGCTACGCTTCGAGCGGCCGCTGAGCTTGCCGAAGATCCAGCGGAACGGGTCGTAGAACTCGTCCGCTACGCGCTCCTTGAGCGGGATGATGGCGTTGTCCGTGATGTGGATATCCTCCGGACAGACCTCCGTGCAGCACTTCGTGATATTGCAGAGACCGATGCCTGCCGCCTTGCGAATGAGCTCGGTGCGGTCTTCCGTGTCGAGCGGATGCATCTCCAGCTCCGCCAGCCGCACGAAAAAGCGCGGCCCGTAGAACTTCTCCTTGTTCTCCGGGTGGTCGCGGATCACGTGGCAGACGTCCTGGCAGAGGAAGCATTCGATGCACTTGCGGAACTCCTGCCCGCGCTCGATGTCCTGCTGCTGCATGCGGTAGTGGCCGTCGGGGCCGGGGGCGCGCGGTTTGAAGGCAGGGATGTCCCTGGCGACGCGGTAGTTGAACGAGACGTCGGTGACGAGGTCTTTGATCAGCGGGAATGTCTTGATCGGCGCCACGGTGATCGGCCAGCTGGTGTCGAAGAGGCTCATCCGGGTCATGCACATTAGGCGCGGTTTGCCGTTGACCTCGGCGCTGCAAGAACCGCACTTGCCGGCCTTGCAGTTCCAGCGCACCGCCAGGTCGGCGGCCTTCGTCGCCTGCACGGTATGGATGACGTCGAGTACGACCTGTCCCTCTTCCATCTCGACCGTGTAGTCGACGAAATCGCCGCCGTTAGCGTCGCCGCGAAAGACCCGCATCGTTACAAGCTGCATCAGTGCGACTCCTCGAAGAACTTCGCGAGATCCGCCGACATCTGCGGCAGTGGCGTCCGCTCGATATCCATCGCGCCGTCCGGCTTTTCGGCGACGGCAATGTTGTACCTGCCCCACTCAGGGTCCGTCTTGGGGAAGTCGTCGCGGGTCTGGGCGCCGCGGCTCTCCGTGCGCATGAGTGCGGCGCGGGCGACCGCCTCGGAGACCGTGAGGAGCGAGCGCAGGTCCATCGCCAGGTGCCAGCCCGGGTTGTACTGCTGGTTGCCCTCCACGCTGGTGTGGTTGGCGCGCTCCTTGTACTCCTCGAGCTTCGCCAGCGCTTCCTTGAGCTCGCTTTCGGTGCGGATGATGCCGACGAGGTTGTGCATCGTCTCCTGGAGTTCGCGCTGGATCGTGTACGGGTTCTCCGCCCCCTCGCGTTCGAAGTGGCCGAACATCTTGGCGGAGACGGCGTTGACGTCCGCCTCGTCGACCTTGGGCTGGGAAGCGAGCCCCTTGGCGTAAGCGGCCGCGCCGAGACCCGCGCGCCGCCCGAAGACGAGCAAGTCGGACAGTGAGTTGCCGCCGAGCCGGTTGGCGCCGTGCATGCCACCTGCGCACTCGCCCGCGGCGAATAGTCCTGGAACGGTCGCGGCGGCTGTCTCGGGATCGACGCGCACGCCACCCATCATGTAGTGCATCGTCGGGCCGATTTCCATCGGGACAGCCGTGATGTCGATGTCAGCGAGCGTCTTGAATTGGTGATACATGCTCGGCAGCGCGCGGCGGATCTCCTCGGGCGAACGACGGGAGGCGATGTCGAGGAAGACGCCACCGTGCTCGGTGCCCCGGCCGGCCTTCACCTCACTGTTGATCGCGCGGGCTACCTCATCGCGCGGCAAGAGGTCCGGCGTGCGCTTGTTGTGCGTCTTGTCGGCAAACCAGCGGTCTGCTTCTTCAATCGTGTCGGCTGTCTCGGCGCGGAAGAACTCCGGGATGTAATTGAACATGAAGCGCGTGCCCTCGGAGTTCTTGAGGGTGCCGCCTTCGCCGCGCACGCCCTCGGTGACGAGAAGGCCGCGCACACTGGGCGGCCAGACCATGCCGGTCGGGTGGAACTGCACGAACTCCATGTCGATCAACTCCGCGCCGGCCCAGTAGGCGAGCGAGTGCCCATCGCCGGTGTACTCCCAGGAGTTGGACGTTACCTTGTACGCCTTACCGATGCCGCCGGTGGCGAGAACGACCGCCTTCGCTTTGAAGAGGACGAGTTTGCCACTCTCACGCCAGTAGGCCAGCGCGCCGGAAGTGCGATCGCCGTCCTTGAGCAGGCGCGAGATCGTGCACTCCATGAAGACGTCGATGCCCTTGTGGACGGCGTGCTGCTGCAGCGTGCGGATCATCTCGAGCCCGGTGCGGTCGCCGACGTGGGCCAGGCGGTCGTACTTGTGGCCGCCGAAGGCCCGCTGAAGAATGCGCCCATCCTTCGTGCGGTCAAAGAGTGCTCCCCAGGACTCGAGTTCGTAGACGCGGTCGGGGGCTTCCTGGGCGTGGAGTTGGGCCATACGCCAGTTGTTCAGCATCTTGCCGCCACGCATCGTGTCGCGGAAATGCACTTCCCAGTTGTCTTCGCTGTAGACGTTGGCCAACGCCGCCGCGATCCCGCCCTCAGCCATGACGGTGTGCGCCTTGCCGAGCAGCGACTTGCAGACGAGCGCGGTCTTGACGCCTTCCGCCGACGCCTCGATCGCCGCGCGGAGGCCAGCGCCGCCCGCGCCCACGACGACAACGTCGTATTCATGCGTCTCGATGTCAGGCAACCCTAGAACCCTTTCCAGGTGTTGGGGTCGGTCAGGTGGCCGTTGGCGACGAGACGTATGTAGACATCGGTGAAGGCGATCCAGACGAGGCTTGACCAGGCGTACAGGCGGTGGTTGGTGTTCCACGCGCTGACCCGGTCCCAGAGGGACTTGCGGGTGCGCGACCAGGCGGTGCAACTGAAGCAGTCAAGCCCTCCGCCAACGAAGTGCCGGAACGAGTGGCAGGAGAACGTGTACATCATCAGCAACGCGGCGTTGATACAGAGGATGATCGAACCGAGGCCGATACCCCAGCCGGTCGAGGCCGGGTGGCCGTTGATCACGGAGTCCGTGTTGTAGAAGGAACGCAGCGCACCATACCAGAGGAACACGGTGAAGACGAGCGCGCCGTACATGAAGAAGCGGTGCAAGTTCTGCAAGACCAGCGGGAACTTCGACTCGCCCGTGTAGGCCTTGTTCGGCACGAGATCGCCGATCGGAGAATCGCCGACGGCGCAGGCGGGCGGGCTGAACAAGTACGAGCGATAGTAGGCGCGGCGGTAGTAGTAACAGGTGGCCCGGAAGCCGATGGGGACCCAGAGGATGAGCAGCGCGGGCGAGAAGTACCAGGCGTCGTATTTGCCGTGGAGCTTCGGCTCGAAGACCGGCGAGAGGTAAGGGCCGATCTCGAACTTCCAGCCGTCCAGAAACGCGCTGATCGTCAGGTAGCCCAGGAAGATCGAAAGGCCAACAGCGATTAGGCCCGGCTCGAACCACCAGGCGTCCGTCCGCAACGTTTTCAGGAATCCGAGCTTGTGGGGCGGGCTGACGGACCGTGTAGCTTGAGCCATTCGTACCTCTCCCGGCGCTATCGAAGTTTACCTGTCGACGAGCGTCATTCTATCAACGCAGCCTATTGCCTTCAATGTGTAGCGTTTGGCAAATCGTGACTTCGCCGAAACATTTGCCAGCCGAGCACTTCCCCGTCGCCCTCCTCTGTCAAGAGAACTCGCACTTCGGGGGGTCGGGCTTCAGCCCGTTCGGCGTCGCCACTCAATCTCATCCCAAGTACAGACGCGGCGGTGGCAGGAGCCGTTCACGCATCGTCTAGACATGCATGAACGGCTCGCGGGTTTGTCCCGATTTCGGAGAATTCTGTTTGCTACGTTCTTTGGTGGGATCGTCGGATCTATTTTTCTCACGGTAGGTTCGGGCCAGCCAGCCCCATCCATAATCGTCGGATTTCCCCTCGGTGCGCTCATTTCTTTCGCCGCATGGCGGTATATGTTCCGCGACTCACCGTTTCACCTGTAGCGCACGCCACTTACTGGAGCGGCAGGCGGAGTGCAGAGGGCGCAGCCTCGGGCCTGTCCTGAGCGTCCGCCTCAGGTGGACAGTCGAAGGGCCGGGGGCGTGGGGGTGTCCCCCATTCTTTTG
>DAINDD010000008.1:68130-71590 GCA_036732045.1 Chloroflexota bacterium | reverse complement strand
CCAACCCCGCCGCCGACTCCGACCCCAACGCCGACGGCCACGCCGAGCCCCACGCCATCGCCGACCGGAACCGTTATCGTCTTCACCGAGACTCCGTCGCCCAGTCCGACGCCGAGCCCGACTCCGTCGCCGACCCCCAGTCCAACGCCGACGCCGACGCCTTCGTCGACACCAACGCCGAGCTCGAGCCCGACCGATACATCGCCGCCAACGCTCGTGATAACGGCATCGCCGTCGCAGACCCCCAGTCCAACGCCGACACCGACGCCTTCGCCGACACCAACGTCAACTGAACCGCCGACGCCTTCTCCGTCCGTCGTGCCCGCGACCGAGACTCCTTCGCCGGCGCCGACTCCGTCGCCTTCGATGGTACCGGCCACGGCAACGCCGAGCCCCTCGCCGACGGCGCTCCCCGCGACTTCGACTCCGCATCCAACTGAGACGCCGTCGGGGCTTCCCAACACAGGCGGGCTGCCGAGCGGGACCTCTTCAAGCAACTGGCTGATGGCGCTGCTCGGTTTCTCCATCCTCATGGTCGGGTTCGGCTTCAGCCTGCGGGTCGCCGGCTCGCCGGCGGAAGTGGAAGAGGACAGCAAGAACTAGCTCGTAATCGCTTCGACAACATAACGGGGAGCGGGCACGTCTCGCTCCCCGTTATGTTGTCGAAGGGCTAGGAACCGGAATAAGGATCGAAAGTCCGCCGATTGACGCGCTCCAGTCGCAGTTTCCAGTTTCGTCAGTAGAACGTCGCCGCGATGGCGCCGGCGTAGGCAACCACGGTCTCCGACGGCAGACCATACACCGGCGGCGCAAGCGTCAGCGAGTCGACAACGTCCCAGGCCGGCTCAATCCTCTTCCGTACTTCGTCCGCCGTCCCGCAGACGACGAACGTTTGCGCCATCTCGTCCGGCACGAGGTGCGCGACGCTCAGGTAATCGCCGCGCTTGACGCCCTCCTGCAGGCGCAACGCCTGCTCGCGAAACCCATGCGCGGCGAAGAACTCCTCGTACTGCGCGATGCCTGCATAGAACGCGACGGTCGCCCGCGCGTCGTTGATCGCCTCCACGCGATCCTTGCTGATCGCCACGGCCAGCCAGGCGTTGAACTCGATGTCGGAGCGCTGCTTGCCGCCGCGATCGAGCCCGCGCTTCAGGTAGTCCGGTATCTTCGTCCGCAACCAGTCAATCGACCAGATGTAGTGACCGAGCACCCCGTCCGCGATCTCCGCGCCCAGGCTGACCAGCGGCCCGCGCAGGGCGGCGATCCAGATCGGGATGTCGGTGCGGAGCGGCGGTCCCGACGGCTGCAGCTCGCTGAAGTCGAGTGTGTAGTACTTTCCGTCGTAGCGCTTCAGCTGGCCCGTGTGCGCGCTCGCGTTCACCATCCGCACGATCTCCACGACCTCGCGCAGGTGCTCCAGCGGTTTGCCATACGGCGCGCCGAAGATGCCCTCGACCCAGGACTGGACGCTGGTCCCGAGGCCCAGGGTGAAGCGCCCGCCGCTGATCCGATCGACGTCCATCGCCGCCAGTGCCGTCTCCACAGGGCTGCGGGTGAAGGCGATGGCGATGCCGGACGCCAGCCGGATGCGATCGGTCACCGTGGCGGCCGCGGCCAGCGGCACGAACGGCGGCCCGTATACCTGTGGGGCGAACAGCCCCTCGAGGCCCGCGGCCTCCAGCGCCTTCGCCTGCGAGGCTAGCGCCGGCGCCGGCAGTGCCGTGATCACGCTCCAGAACTTACGCTTCTCTGGCATGGCGTCCCGCACTATACCACCGGGCCTCGCACCTGACCTCCTCACTTGACCCGCGACCCCTGACCCCTGACCCTATGCCCTATGGCTGACTTCGTCCTTGCGCTGGACCAGGGCACGTCGTCTTCGCGCGCGATCCTGTTCGATCACGGAGGCAACATCGTCTCCGTCTCGCAGCAGGAATACCCGATCTCGTACCCGCAGCCTGGCTGGGTGGAGCAGAGCGCCGAGGATATCTGGCAGACGCAGTCTTACGTCGCCCGCGATGCGCTCGACAAGATCGGCGCTGTGTCCTCACAGGTCGCTGCCATCGGCATCAGCAACCAGCGCGAGACGACGATCGTCTGGGACGGCGGAGGCAAACCGATCTCGAACGCTATCGTCTGGCAGGACCGCCGCACGGCCGACACCTGCGACGCGTTGCGCGCCGCCGGCCTCGAACCGAAGTTCCGCGAGCGCACCGGCCTTCTGCTCGACCCCTACTTCTCCGGCACGAAGGTGAAGTGGCTGCTCGATCACGTCTCAGGCGCGCGCAGCCGGGCAGAGAACGGCGAGTTGAGGTTCGGCACCGTCGACACCTGGCTCCTGTACCGGCTCTGCGGCGTCCACGCGACCGATTACTCGAACGCCTCGCGCACGTTGATGTACAACGTCTTCGACCTGCGGTGGGACGAGGAGCTCCTCGCCGCGCTGGAGGTGCCGGGGTCGCTCCTGCCGGCGGTGCAGGCTTCCTCCGGCGTCTTCGGCGAGACATCGCTGCTCGGCCGGGCGACCCCCGTGGCCGGCGTCGCCGGCGACCAGCAAGCTGCACTGTTCGGGCAAGCCTGCTTTTCGCGAGGGATGGCCAAGAACACGTACGGCACCGGCGCGTTCCTCCTGATGAACACCGGCGATGAGCCACCGCGTTCCCAGTCTCTGCTGACCACGCTCGCCTGGGGACTACGCGAAGGTGCCCGTGACGGGGTGACGTACGCGCTCGAAGGTTCGATCTTCGTGGCCGGCGCCGCCGTCCAGTGGCTGCGCGACGACCTCGGCTTCTTCGCCAACGCCGCGGACAGCGAAGCGCTGGCGACCAGCGTCCCCGACTCGGCAGGCGTTTACGTCGTGCCGGCGTTCGTCGGGCTCGGCGCGCCACACTGGGACCCGCACGCCCGCGGCGCGATCGTCGGGCTGACCCGCGGCGCAGGCAAAGCACACATCACCCGCGCCACGCTGGAGGCGATCGCCTACCAGGTGCGCGACGTCGTGCAGGCGATGGAGCGCGACTCCGGCGTCCACCTGAGCGAGCTCCGGGTGGACGGCGGCGCGGCCTCGAACAACTTCCTCCTGCAAACTCAGGCGGACATCCTCGGCCGCGATGTCGTGCGGCCCGCTTGTCTGGAAACCACCGCACTCGGCGCTGCCTACCTGGCAGGCCTCGCCGCCGGCTTCTGGAAAGACCGCACCGAGGTCACTCAGAACTGGCACGAGGAGCGCCGTTTCACCCCCCAGATGCCCGCGGCTCAGCGCGAAGAGTTGTACGCTGGTTGGCTCCGCGCGGTCGGACGCGCGAAGGGCTGGGCGTTGTAGATGTGAGGTACGAGGCGCGTGCGGTCCGCACAACGTGTCCCCCCTCGCTGGTCGTCCGGGGTCAGGGGTGAGAGCTAGCCGTTGGCGTTGCCGTGTGTGCCGGTGACGGCGTTGGCGTACTCGTAGGAGTAGCGGCTT
>DAINDD010000008.1:30829-68120 GCA_036732045.1 Chloroflexota bacterium | reverse complement strand
GAACCGGTGATGATGGCGACGGCGTCGGTGAGCTTGTGGGAGCATCCGTCGGCGGCTCCGTCGGCGGCTCCGTCGGCAGAGGCGTTGGCTCGACCCAAACGCCATAGCGTCCTGCCATCGCATCGTAGACCGCCAGCGAAAGCTTCGCCCCGAACGAGTAGCCTGCGACCTCAGACGGCCCGTACTGCGAGAAGTATGAGATCGCGTAGGCCTTCTCCTGGCCATCCGCGCCCGTGAACGAGACGATGCCGACGTCGTTGTTCACCCAACCGTCGTCGTCATCGTAGTAACCGATTTTGTGCCCCACCGTCGCGCTGGCCGGCAGGAACTTCGGCAGGATGTAGTTGACGTACGCGTAGCTGTCGCGCAGCACCGAGATCGTGTAGTTGCTCCACTGATCGCTGAACAGATGGTCGTTCCAGACGCCTGCCAGGATACCGTTCGTCTCCAGCGGAGTCAGGATGTTGGGCGGCGGACTGTCGCTGCCTCCGTAGTACGGGATGTGGTCGTAGCTCGCTACCTTAAGGCCCCAGCCGGACATCAGCTGGCGCGCATACGCCACTCCATCCGGGTAGTCGCCGAAAACGGCGTTCAGGAAGTTCTTCACTTCGGGCGGGTAGCTGCCGCCGATGCCCTTCTTAATGCTGTACTCGAGGCCGGACGGGCTCGCGTTGCCGGCCTGGAACTGGTCGACGGCGGCGAGGAGGGCGAAGAGGTTGATCACGCAGCCCGTCTTGTGCGCAGAGTTGCCGTTGACCGAAAGCGTCTCGCCGGTCACCAGGTCCGTCACCGCGACGCCGACGTCGATGCCACCAACCTGTTCCTCGTAATCCGCAATCGTCGAGGCGAGCTGATCCTGCAGCCCCAGCATGTCCGGCGAGAGATTGACGTTCTCCGGGATGTCGCCGTGCGTCGGCGGCAGCGGGCCCGACGGCTGGTCGCCGCCCGTGCCCGGATCAGGCGTGACGATGGGTGACGGCGACGGCGTCAGCAGCGGCGACGTGGTCAGGGTGCGCGGCGACGCCGGCCCGGAGGTCGGCGAGGACGATGGCTGCGAGGCCGCCACGCCGGTGCCGGAGCCCGGGTTTCCGTCGAGGGCGATCAGCGCCAGCGATGACGTTAGTCCGATGACAGTGAACGCCGCGATACCGATGCCGACGGCAACCACAAGCCGGCCTCCCGGCCCGCGATATCTCGGCGTAGGTTGAGCGTTTTCCACGTGCGGCTTGCAACTCCCATGGGCAAGACGTTGCCCAACTGCCTGTTATTACTCGATAACGCGCCAACTGTTGGCGAAGATACCAGAAACGGCGAATTCCCTGCGCAAATCTTGTCAACTTCCGCGTGCTAGACTGCGGGCATGACCAGCCCGGCCCTCATCCGCGAGCTACAGGCCGCGATCGGCAAGCGCTGGGTCCTGCACGCCCCCGAGGACCTCCTCGTCTACGAATACGACGCCACGATCGACCGCTCGCTCCCCGAAGCAGTCGTCCTCCCACAGTCGACAAAGGAGGTCGCCGCCTCCGTCCGCATCGCCCGCCGGCATGGGCTGCCAGTCACCGCCCGCGGCTCCGGCACCGGCCTTTCCGGCGGTGCGATCCCCTGCGAGGGCGGCGTCGTCATCGTCACGACCCGCATGAACCGCATCCTGGAGCTCGACGCCGAGAACCGGCTCGCCGTCGTCCAGCCGGGCGTGATCAACCTGCACATCTCACAGGCCGCCGCCCCGTTCGGGTTGTACTTCGCGCCGGACCCCTCCAGCCAGCGCGCCTGCAGCATCGGCGGCAACGTGGCAGAGAACGCCGGCGGCCCCCACTGCCTGCGCTACGGCTCGACGGTCAACCACGTCCTCGGCCTCGAAATCGTCACAGCTGACGGCGATATCGTCGAGATCGGCGGCGCGACGCTCGACGCGCCGGGCTACGACCTGGCCGGCGTCGTCGTCGGCTCGGAGGGGACGCTGGCGATCGTCACGACAATAATCGTGCGCCTCCTCCCGAAGGCCGAATCGATCGTCACTCTGCTCGCCATTTTCAATGAGGTGCCGGAGGCCTCCCGCGCCGTCTCCGCGATCATCGCAGCGGGCATCCTCCCGGCTGCGCTCGAGATGATCGACCGCAACACGATGCAGGCCGTCGAGGCCTTCGCGCATTGCGGCTATCCACCCGACGCCGGCGCGGCGCTACTGATCGAGGTCGAGGGGCTGCGCGAGGAGACGAAGGACGAGGCCGCTGCCATCCACACCGTCTGTAAGGAACGCGGCGCCCGCGAAGTCCGCGCCGGCCACTCCCCAGAAGAACGCGAGCGGCTCTGGGCCGGGCGAAAGAACGCACTCGGCGCGCTCGGGCGGCTGGCGCCGTCGTACTACATCCTCGACGGCGTCGTCCCGCGCACGAAGTTGCCCGAAGTGCTCGCCGGCGTGTACGCCGCCTGCGAGCGGGAGGGGATGCCCGTGGCCAACGTCTTCCACGCCGGCGACGGCAACCTCCACCCCAATCTGATGTTTGACGAACGCGTCCCCGGCGCAACCGAGCGCGTGCTGGAACTGGGCGAGGAGCTGATGCGCCTCTGCGTGGACGCCGGCGGCACGATCACCGGCGAGCATGGCGTCGGCTACGAGAAGCGCGACTACATGAGCTGGATCTTCTCGGCGGACGATCTCGAGGTGATGGGCCGTCTCAAGCGGGCGTTCGGCGCGGCGGACGGCTTCAATCCAGGCAAGATATTCCCCACGTCCAAAGGCTGCGGCGAGGTGTCGTCCCGCATGCGCGCCGCCATCGCCAAAGTCGGCCCGGGCGCTTACGTCTGATCGTGGTCAAGCAAGCGTCGCTCGCCTGGGACCTCGCCTCTATCGTGGGTCCGGAGAACGCTGCGCCCGGCACGCCCGCGTATGCAGTCGACGGCCTCGCGCCGAAGAGCGTCGTCCGTCCGCGCACGTACGAGGAAGTGTGCGGCGTGATACGATACGCCAACGCCGGGAGACTTGCGGTTATCCCGCTGGGCGGCCACCTCCACGCCGCCCTCGGCAATCTCCCCGAACGCTACGACCTCGCCCTCGATGTTTCGCGCCTCAACCAGGTGGTGGAGTTCGAGCCCGCGGATCTGACGATCACCTGCCAGGCCGGGATCACCCTCGGCGCATTGCGGCAGGCGACTGGCGCCGCAGGCATGGTGGTTCCGTTCGACCCCGCGCTGCCGAACGGCGCGACCGTCGGCGGCGTGCTCGCGTCGGCCCTCACCGGCCTCGCGCGGATGTCCCTGGGAGCCCCGCGCGACTTCACAATCGGCCTGCGCGTCGTCACCGCCGATGGGCGACTGACGCGCGCGGGCGGAAAGGTCGTGAAGAACGTCGCCGGCTACGATCTCTGCAAGCTCTACATCGGCTCGCTCGGCTCGCTCGGCGTCATAGTCGAGGCCACGTTCAAGACCGTCCCACTTCCGAAATCCGAACGGCTTCTCGCGTTCGAGTTCAATGATCCCGCGTCTGCCTGCGCTCTGGTCTCGAGGGCGGTTCACGCCGGCCTGGCCGTTCGCTCCGCGTCGCTCGTTCGGGAGGCTGGCAGGTGGCGGCTCGACCCGTCGCTAGCCGGCATGGCCGCCGCGGTTGAACGCTCTGTGCGCGATCTGGACAAATGGTCGGGCCAAGAAGCACTCCCCACGCCCGCCGGTGCGGGAGAGGGGCCCGGGGTGGGGGTGCCAGCGCCGCTCATCGCAAAACTCAGCGTCCTTCCCAACAGGCTCTCAGCGCTTGTTGCCGAAGCGCCGACTCACGCCGGCATCCAAGCGCACCCAGCCACCGGCCTCTGCCGACTCTCGTTCCCCGAAGCCACGGCGGAAGCGATCGCGCAGGTCCGGGCGTTCGCCGCTCGCTTCGGCGGGACGTGCATCATCGAACGCTGTCCGCCCGACCTCAAGCGCGGGATCGACGTCTTTGGCGATGCGCCGCCCTCACTAGCCCTGATGCGGGCGGTGAAGGCGGAGTTCGACCCGAACCGCGTGCTCAGCCCCGGCCGCTTCGTGGGGAGGCTCTAATGCCGGACTCCTTCTCGCTCGAAGCCGATCTCTCGCGCTGCGTGCGCTGCGGCCTCTGCCTGCAGAGCTGCCCGACGTACCTCGAGACCGGCCTCGAGACGGAGTCGCCGCGTGGCCGCCTCTACCTGATGCGCGCCCTGGCCGACGACATCGTCATGATGACCCCCAACGCGGCGGGGCACCTCGACCAGTGCTTGCAGTGCCGCAACTGCGAGGCCGTGTGCCCGTCCGGCGTCCCTTTCGGGAGGATCATGGAACAGACGCGCGCGCACGTGCTGGAGTCGCGAGACGCGCCGCTCTCCTGGCGCTTGCGGGCGCTCTTCCTGCGAGAAGTCATCGCCAAATCCGGGCGGATGCGCGTCTTCGCCGGCGCCCTGCGTCTGGCGCGCGAGTCCGGCCTGCAGTCGCTGGCCGAGCGGCTTCCGCTCGTTGGACCGCGAGCGGCTTTGGCGCCTCACATCACCGGGCGTCCGTTTACCGCCAGGGGGGCGCTCGCGCGGCCGGCGGGCGCGACGCGGGCGCGGGTCGGCTTACTGACCGGCTGTATCATGCCGTACGCCTACGGACGCGTGCACCGTGCGACCGTCCGCGCGCTCACTCGGAATGGCTGCGAGGTGAGCGCGCCGGCCGCGCAAGTCTGCTGCGGGGCGCTGCAGGCGCACAACGGCGACGCCCGTACAGCCCGTCGGCTGGCTCGCGCGAACATCGACGCGTTTCTCGCGGAGCGACCGAACACGATCGTCGTTAACTCCGCCGGCTGCGGCGCCGCGATGAAGGAGTACGCCGAGCTGCTCGCGGACGACCCGGCCTACCGGGACAAGGCGCGCGAGTTCTCCGCCCGCGTCCGCGATATCAGCGAGCTGCTGGCCGACCTGCCGTTCGAGCGCCCATCGGGCAGCGTTCACGCGATTGTCACCCTTCAGGACTCCTGCCACCTAGCGCACGCCCAACGGATAACGCGTGCGCCGCGCCTCATCCTCGAATCGATCCCCGGGTTGCAGCTCGTCGAAATGGGGCACCCGGACCGCTGCTGTGGGAGCGCCGGCGTTTACTCGCTGACGCAGCCAGAGATGTCGCTCGATCTGCTGGAGAACAAGCTGGGCGATGTCGCCCACACCGGCGCGGAAGTCATCGCGACCTCGAACCCCGGCTGCATGGCTCAGCTCGAAGCGGGGATCCGCCGGCGCGGGCTCACCGCACGCGTCGTACACGTCGTCGAACTCCTCGACCGCGCCTACCGCGGTTAGACGGCATTTTCACCCGCTGTTCACCGCTCTCCCGGTTGCCTTAACTGCGTCTGAACCGCTTCGATGCAATACTGACATACGAAGCAAAAATGCGTGATGGAAGCTCGATTGCGGAAGCCTGGTGCTAGAGATCAAGTGGGGCGATTAATGACAAAGCGAACCTCGGCCATGGAAGTGTGTAACGGGCGGGATGGTCGCGCGTCTATTGTTCGATCAATTTCCATAGCAGCTGCACTCCGGGTTCCGACCGGCCCGGATAGGGAGGACGGACGATGAGCACAGCACGGATCGCCATGGGGAACACGCGCCAGGCCCAGGCCTCGGCCGCGACGGCAGCGAAACGGGCGCAATCGCAAACACAGGCGCCATCCGCAGCGACGGTCGCGGAGATGGGGGTTCTGGGCGAGTTCTCGGAGCTTTACCACGACTACTTCCCGAAGGTCTTCGCCTACGTTTATGGCCGCGTGCAGGACAAGGAAGTCTCCCTGGACATCGTCTCCGACGTCTTCGAGAAGGCTTACATGAAGATGAAGAGCCTGAGGTCGCCGGAGTCTTTCGGCTCGTGGCTGTTCACAATCGCCCGCAACGAAGTCTCGTCCCACTGGCGGAAAGAGAAGCCCGCAGCACGCGCCGCCCAGGAAGCGGCCTGGGAGAACGAGCTCCATCACCAGCCGAAGAACCCCGAGGAAACGCTCCTACACAAGGAACGGCTCGCTGCCCTCTCGGCGCTCGTCCGGCAGCTGCCGCGACGAGAGCAGGAGATCATCGCCCTGAAGTTTGACGCCGAGCTCACCAACCGCGAGATCGCCAACGTCCTCAGCACGAGCGAAGTCAACGTGCGGGTGACGATCTTCCGCGCGCTGAGAAAGCTGCGCGAGCGCATGAAGGTGGCCGGGAGCGCCGCCTGATGAACGAACGGCAGCGGGCCGACCAACTGGCCCGCGCCATCGATGAACTGATAAACGGCACGCCACGGCCGGGACCCGCCCGCTTCGATGACCAGGAACTGCCATCGCTGATCCACGTCGCCCAGGCGCGGCTCGAGGCGGGCAAGAACGCCAGAGCCAGCGCCGATCAGGAAGCGGCAGTTTGGCAGCAACTAATCGCCCGGCTCGACGGGCGTCCCCAGCCTACCCAGGCGAACCCCGGACACGACATCGCTACCGATGCAACCATGCGGCAAACCGTCGCTGCTCGCAGCGAGGTGTCGACTGCCATTCTTTCGTTGGGGGCGCGGCATAGGGACGAGGTCTGGCGCCGCGTGCAGGAGCGCATCAAAGGGCGACGCGCTCCTCCGGGAAAGCCACATTCGCCGTCCGGAGGCACCGGCGGGGGATCGAGCGAGATGACGCCGACGCGGACGCGGTTCTTCCCCACCGGCGATGCCGACATCGACAGCTTGCTCGCAGTTGCCCTCAACCGTCCCACGCTGCGCGAGGGCAGCGCATACGCCGTCGAGCCATTCCAGCACAGACTGCACGAGCCGGCGCGGTGACCCCGCGCGTCAGCGGCGCGCTGATCTCGCGCTGGCCGAAGCCGACTCGCGCACGAGCTGGGCGCCGCTCGCAGCAGCAGCCGCCGTCCTGCTGATCATCGCCGCGCTGGGACCTGTTCCCGGATTGGCCCGTCCGCCTGCTGTGGGGGCGGCGCGGTACGTCGGTCAGCACCTCGGTGTTATCGGGACCGACGCGCCGCCGCCAACGCCGACCCCCGCCCCGACCGTCCTACCGGAGGATGTGACGCCCCAGCAGGCCAGTGATCGCCTCGGTCTGCCGGTCGCGACGCCAGCCACAATGCTGGGTTTCGCGCAAACGTTCTCGCGCTTTTTTCTGCCGGGCTTACCTCTCACGGGTCCGGCGTCTTCGTGATCACGTACGAGGCGCCGGACGGGTCGAGCGCCGCCAGCCTTTACCAGGAAGCGGCAAGCGACGCCAGCCTGGCTGTTCCGTCGGGCAAGGCCGTCGACACATCCCTTGGCGGCATCCGGGCCACATACTTCGAAGGCGGCTGGACGCAATCGGGAGGCGCGCTCACCTGGCTCGACTCCGGCACGCAGACGCTTCTCTTCGAGCGCGGCGGCTTGAGGACAACGGTTCAATACACAGGGCCACAGATCGACATGGACAGCGTGACGGCGGCGGCCACGATGCTCGTCGCGCCGCCCTCCTAGCGCCGGTTAGCCGTCTTCAACTTCGAGGATCGCCCGCGTCTGCTCCATCTGCTTGCGTTTTGCCGCATCGACCTTCGGGTAGCCCACGCCGAATGAATCAAGCGCTTGGACGACGGCATCCGCCGCGACCAGGCACGTAAACCACTTCTTGTCCGCCGGCACGACGTACCACGGCGACTCCGGCGTTGAGGTGTGGCGGACCATCTCTTCATAAGCATGCATGTAGTCGTCGCAGTACTCCGGCTCGTGGACGTCCTGGGAGTTGAACTTCCAGTGCTTGTCCGACCGGTCGAGCCGCTCCAGGAGGTGCTCCTTTCTCGAGACGTTGAGGAAGAACTTGCGGATTGCGATCCCGGTGTGCGCCAGGTAATCCTCGTAGGCGCGGATATCCGCGAAGCGCTGCTTCCAGGACGTCACCTTTGAGCAGCGCCTTCGGATTACCTTCGTTCGCTAGCAACTCCGGGTGAACTCGAACGATTGACACTTCCTCGTAGTAGGAGCGGTTGAAGAGGCCGATCCGGCCGCGCTCCGGCATCGCCCCCTGCGCCCGCCAGAGGAAGTCGTGAGCGAGATCCTCGTCGGACGGCGCCTTGAACGACGAGACCTGACAGCCTTGCGGGTTGAGGCCGGACATCACATGCTTGATCACGCTGTCTTTGCCGGCCGCGTCCAGCCCCTGGAGCACGACGAGGAGCGCCCACTGGCCTTGCGCCGCCAGCTTCGTCTGGAGGTCGCGGAGCCGCTCGATACCGTTGTCGAGTTCGGCGGTGGCGTGCTCCCTGGAGCGCATTGCCTCAGTGTCCGCCGGGTCGAAGTCTTTCAGGTGGAAGCTCTGGCCGTCCTCCACTCGGTATGCGTGAGAAACTGGGCCGGCCTTCTCGCGCGTTACGCAGCTATTCCAGGTCTTCTCTCACGCGGCGTTCTCGCATCATCTCGAAGAGCAAATTCTCGACGACCATCAGCAGGAGGAGCACCTGGCGCTGCTGGCGGCGGGACATCCGCGCCAGCATCTGGAGCAGTTCTGGGTCGATTTTGTCGGCAAGCGCAAGGCGTTCATCGCTAAAGTCAGGCATGCAAAAGACTAGCTCCCGACTTTACTTAACTCCACGGCAGCTTGAATGTTACCAAATGATGGGACTTCGCGGTGGTTCTGCCAGGCGCCGTCTACCGCAGCATCCGCCTGGAATAGCTTCTGGATGCCTTCCAGGAGCGAGAGCAGCCGTCGCTGCTTCTCGCGAGACAGACCAGCCAAATAGGACAACAACGAAGCGTCGATCGTCGATTCGAAGTCCTGGTACATCCGGCGTAGCGTGCGGACGGTGGGGTAGCCCGCCGCCTCGAAGAGCTCGTCTGGGTCGATCTGCATCGCTTCGGCGACGCGCAGGAGGACGGCCGCCGAGGGGTTCTTGACCTCGCCGTTCTCCAGCTGCGAAAGGTAACCCTGGCTTACGGCCGAGCTGTGGGCCAGTTGGCCCTGCGTGAGCGAGCACTGCTCGCGAAGTTGGCGGATCTTGTCACCGAGCTTCATGTCCCAACCTCATATCCTGGCGCCGCTCGGCTGTCCGCCGGCGGCATCTTGTCCGTTGTTCAATTGTTCAATGGAAAGGCAATCGCCGGTCTCCACGCCGGCCAGCGCCGCGCGTCCTGCCGGTAGCTCGAGCACGCTATGGCCCTTGCTGAGCGCCGCGCGCCACGGCTTTACCGTCGTTACCTTCACCACCTGGCGCCGCTTGTCCAGGAAGACGGCGTCGATCGGAAAGCGCATGAAGGCGGTGTGGATGGAGCCGCTGGGCTCGATGAGCAGGCCAGCGGCTCCATCCAGCGAAGACTGCAGCATCAGGCCGCGAAACCGCCTCCAGAAGCTGCGGGCGTGGCCCACGCGCTCGGCGACGACCGTGCCCTTCGTCTGGTTGACGACGCGGGCCATCGGCCTCAACCGCCCGCCGCGACTCGGGTGCGACTGCGCCGCGCCGGCCGCTCTGTCCGCGGCGGAGCCTGTGCCAGCTCGTCTGCCTGCTGGCGCTGGTCCAGCCCCTCCAGCAGGCGCAGGAGATGCATCTGCTGGTCACGCGGGATCTGCGCGAGGAAGCGCAAGAGCTCCGGATCGACCGTCACTTCGTACTCTTCGGGTGTCTCGCCGTTGGCTATGTGGTTGTAGCCGGCGGCCTGCATGAGTACGCGCGGATCGATGTGCAGCGCCTGCGCCAGGCGGAAGATGACCGCCGCGCTGGGGTTCTGCACCTCGTCGTTCTCCAGCTGCGAGAGGTATCCCTGGCTGAGGCGGCCCTGGCCCGAAAGCTGCGCCTGGCTCATACCCAGCTCCTCCCGGAGCCCTCTGATCTTCTTGCCTAATGCCATCGCATAATACCTAAAACGTCGTCGCGATTCGAATTACTGCCGGCCCGAGGATCACGGCGAGGAAAGCCGGGAAGATGAACAGCACCAGCGGGAAGATCATCTTGATCGGCGCCTCCTGGGCCTGGCGCTCCGCCCGCTGCCGGCGCTGTGTCCGCATTTGGTCAGACTGAACGCGCAGCACCTGGGCGATGCCGACACCGAGTTGTTCCGCCTGAATGATGGCGGTGATGAAGCTCGATAGCTCTTCGACGCCGACGCGGTCGCTAAGTTCAATCATCGCCTCGCGGCGGAGCTTGCCCATCGAGACGTCGCGGAGCATCTTCTTCAGCTCTTCGGCCAGCGGCCCTTCTGACTTCTCGGCGACTCGCTGGAGGGCGGCGTCCAGGCCGAGACCGGCCTCGACGCAGGTCGTGATGAGGTCGAGGGCATCTGGCAGCGCCTTGATGACGACCTTCTGCTTGGCCTTGACCTTGCCCTTAAGCCACGTCTTTGGGAACGCGTAGCCGATGACGAGGACCAGGACGGTCATGCCAAGTCTGTTCGGTATTAACGCCCCGGGTCCTGAAACCAGCAACAGGAACGCCAGGCTCCCGCAGGCCAGCAGCATCACGGCCCAAAGAGTGAGGAACGTGTTGTATGGCATCGGGTTGCCGGCCATCAGCAGCTGTTGCTGGACATCTGCCAGCGTGGACTTTGGCAGCACCCGCGCGAACGAGTTGGCTAGACTTTCGAGACCGGGCTTGAAAACACGGTCCATGAAGGCGACGTCCAGGTCCAGCGAAAGGTCGTCCTTATAGATGTTGCGATTACGGAACGACTGGATGCGCGTCTCCATCGCCGACTCCTTGCGGGGACGGAGCACGGCCAGCGAAAGCGCGGCGACGGAGGCGAAGAGCGTCAGGACTATCGTGACGATAAGCATGTCTCTCCTAGACCTCGATCGCCATGATGCGGTTGATCGTAAAGTAGCCCATGATTTCCATTGCCGCCGAGCCGACCATAATAAGGCGGCCGGCCGTCGTCGTGAAGAGCAAACTCATGTAGGACGGGTTGAGGAGCATAAAGATCCCGAACATGAAGATCGGCAGCCCGCCGATGATGACTCCCGTCATCTTCTGCTGAGCGGTTAGCGTGCTGATTTCGCGGCGGATTCGCTCGCGCTCGCGCATGGTGAAGGCGACCTTGTCCAGGATCTCGGCGAGGTTGCCGCCGACGGCTCGCTGCACGTTGATAGCGGTCAGCACCATGTCCAGGTCACTGCTCTGCAGGCGCTGACCGAGGGCGGCCAGCGCCTGCTCGGCGGCCATCCCCAGCGTTGACTCGCGCAGCATCCGGCGGATCTCCTGGCCCAGCGGGTCCGGCAGCTGCTTGCTGGCGAACTCGAAGCTCTGCATCAGGCCGTATCCGGACTTCAGCGAGTTGGAGACCATGCCGAGCAGGTCGACAAGCTGCGAGACGATGCGGGTCATGCGCTTCTTTCGCTTGCCGGCCAGCCATTTGGAGGGCAGCCAGTATCCGATGACGCCGGTGCCCAGGCCCACGCCGAAATCGAACAGCGTTAAGCCGAAGACCAGCGGCGCCATGAAGAAGACGGCCGCGAAGACCCAGCGGATCATGTAATACTCGCCGACGCGCAGCGGCACTCCGGACTGTTCCAGCGTCATCGCCACGGCCTCGGAGCCTTTGAGGCTTCCGAAGAAGGCGCTTAAGATGCGGATATCGCTGTACGTCCGCTTTTCTTTGAAGGCCGACTCTTCCGAGACCTCGACTTTCTTCTGCAGCGTCGAACCCGTCGGGTCGTTCTTGAACGACTCCAGGCGCGAAGCCAGGACATCGCTGCCGGACTTGCGGTTGAATACCGCCAGTACAAGACAGACGACGGTCAGCAGTACGCAGATTGAGATTACGATGACCATGGTCTAGCGCCCCGTCACGAAGATGCCTTCAGGAAGCGGGATGCCAGTTGAGACGAACCGCTCGGCAAAGGACGGCCGAATGCCCGTCGGCGCCATCACGCCCTGAATCTTGCCGTCCTCGCCCACTCCCGTCTGCTCGAACTTGAACAGGTCCTGCAGGGTCACGACCTGGCCTTCCATGCCAGTCACCTCCGTAATGTGGGTGACGCGGCGGACGCCATCGGTGAAGCGCGAGAGCTGCACGATCATGTCCAGCGCGGAAGCCATCTGCTCACGGATCGCGCGGTCGGGCAGCTCGAGGTTGGCCATCAGCACCATGTTCTCGACACGCGCGAGCCCGTCACGCGGCGAGTTTGCGTGGACCGTGGACAGCGAGCCTTCGTGACCGGTGTTCATGGCGTTGAGCATGTCGAACGCCTCCGCTCCGCGGACCTCGCCGATGATGATGCGGTCCGGGCGCATACGCAGGGAGTTGCGGAGGAGATCCCGCTGGCTGACTTCGCCCTTACCGTCGATGTTGGCCGGCCGCGCCTCCATGGAGACGACGTGCGGCTGCTGCATCTTGATTTCGATGGGGTCTTCAATCGTGACGATGCGCTCCGACTCCGGGATGTAGAGGGAGAGCGCGTTGAGGAACGTCGTCTTACCGGTGCCGGTACCACCGGAGATCAGGATGTTCAGTTTCAGCTTGACGCAGGCCTTGAGGAACTCCGACATGTCAGACGTGATCGTCGTCGCCTTGATCAGGTCTTCCATAGTCATCTTGTCGGCGCGGAACTTTCGGATGGTGATCGTCGGGCTCTTCGGAGTGACCGGCGGGATGATCACGTTGACACGCGAGCCGTCCGGAAGGCGCGCGTCCACCATCGGCGAGGATTCGTCCACGCGCCGGCCGATCGGCGCGATAATGCGCTCAATCACCCGCGAGATGTGCGTGGAGTCGCGGAAGCGAACGTCGCTCAGGTAGAGAATGCCCTCGCGCTCGAAGAAGACTTCATCCGGCGCGTTTACCATGACTTCTGAGATCGAGGCATCACGCAGCAGCGCGTCGAGCGGCCCTAGGCCGACGACTTCGTCCACAACGCGCGCGACGATCTGGTCGCGAGTGATGCCCCCGACGTTCGGCAGTTCGCGGCGGAGGAGTGTCTCTGCGGACTGCTCTACCACGCGGCGGCGGTCATCGGTCGGCATCGCTGAGATCTGGTCCGCATCCAGCTCTTCAATGAGCATCTGGTGGATGCGGTAGATCAGTTGCTCCATGTCTTCGTTGTAGCGTCCCGGCGTAGTGCGCGGCTGCATGCCCGGGCGCATGGCGGTGCCCATCTTTGCTGGTTGCCAGCTCGTCATCTAATTACTCCACACGTACTTCTGCCTGCTCGCCCACATTCCCCATGATGCGATTGAACAGACCGCCCTTTTGTGGCTCTTTGGCTTTCTGGGTCTTCTGCTGCCGCACGCCGGTCAGCGCATACGCCATTTCGACGATGCTCTCCGACGCGCGCGACTGCGGCTTGGCGACAACCACCGGCATTCCAAGCTGGGTGGCCGTGCTGATGTTGCGGTCGTAAGGGATCGACCAGAACACATCGCGGCCAAGCATTCGCTTAACTTCCTGAGGCTGTACATTGCTGGATTCATTCGTCGCGTTGATGACAAGCTTGATCTTGTCCTGGGGGAAGTTCCAGGAGCGCAGCATGTCGATGGCCAGCAGCGTGTCCTTCAGGCTCGCCATGTCCACCGTCGCCACGAGCACGACCACGGAGGCGAGCTCCAGCGAGCGGGCGACGATGTCGTTGAAGGTGCCGGGCGTGTCCAGCACCACGTAGTCATACGTCTGCGTCAGGATCGAGACGATGCGCTCGATGTGGCCCGCGTGAACGTTTCGCCAGTCGGTCGGGCGGATCGGTGCGGGCAGGATGTAGACGCCGCTATTGTGCTGATAGAGGCACTCCTGGACCAGCTCGCGGGTGATCTCCTCTTCGGGTATCGCCATGTCCGCGATGCTTCGCTCCACCGGGATGTCCATCAGGATCCCGACGTCTCCGAAGCGCGTGTCCAGGTCGACGAGCACGGCGGACTGGTTCGTTTTCTGAACGATCGCCGTGGCAAGGTTGGTGGCGATCGTCGTCTTGCCGATGCCGCCCTTGGCACCGAAGACGGTGATTACGGAACCAGCCGCTACCGGCTCCTCCGCCTCGCCGCTGATGCGTGCACGCCGGCGCTCCTCCTGGGCGAGGACGGTGTATATCGAGTTGATGAGCTCTTCTTCCTTGACCGGCGCGCCGATGAAGTCGCTAATCCCGGCCAGCATCGCCTTCCGCATGGCGCTTGCGTCCTTGAGCGAGGAGTAGCCCACAATCGCCGAGTGGGGGAGGAGATCGGCGAGGGCCTCGACCGTTTGGAGGGCCCGGATCATCGGTTCCTCGATCGCGATAACCACGACGTCGGGCTCAGCCTGCTTGGCCAGTGAGACCGCCTCGATCCCGTAACCGGCCTCGCCGACAACGGAGAATCCGGAAACCGTGAGCAGCTTGTGAATGTCGGACCGGCTGCTCGGGTCCTGGTCGATGACAGCTACGTGCGGATTACGTGTCATGGGAGTCTCCGGATTAGGAGCCGCAAGCAGGTAGGTTGCCAGCGGCGGGCCCATGCTCCCCGAACGGGCGCAGGGCCACCAAGAGGCTTCCGTTACCTGTGCCCCCCTGGGCGGCAGCCAGGACGGAAGCGTTCTGCGGAGTAACGGCAAACGTCATCACGCTCGCGGCCGGATCGGGCAGCGTCGCCGCCAGAGCGGCGGCATTGGTCTGCGATTTCGGGTTGGCCAGCGTACCGCCGACGACGAGGACCTGTACGTCCTGCAGCACGTAGCACGAGCTGATGTTCGTGGCGCCTGGAGCGTTCGTCGCATGGGATGTGCCCGAAATGATGTCAACGTAGTCGCCGGCCCGAACGAGGCCGCCGGCGCTAGTCACCTGCGAGACGGCAATCGAGAACGCACGCGCGCCGGTTGGCAGCAGGAGTGACAGAGGTACGTTATTTCCATAGAGGCTCGCGGCGCTCAGGGTGCTCGTGACCTTGGACGGAAGCACCTGCTCGCCCACCGTGATCTGAACCTGTGCTGTCTGGCCGACGACGTCGGCCGGCTTTGTGAAGGCGCCAAGGACGGCCAGGTCAGTAGGAACGGTCTTGACAGTCAGCATCGTGTCGGTGACCACAGTCAGTGGCGGAATGTCCTGGAGGGCCACCACAACCGGCACTGTAGTCGTAGTCGTGGGCGTGGTATCGCTACTGCTAAGCCCGCTCAAGTAGACGCCGACAAGAATGGCGCAGAGCAAGCCGAGCACAAGCGCGAAGATGAGCAGCAGCCGGTTGGAGCCACCGCCTATAGCCAGGTTTTTGATCATGGGTCTCCCCCTTAAATTGTTCTGCTAATCAGGATGTCAAAATTAATGACGTCTCTCGCGCCCCATCGTTACAGCAATTGCCGGTGCGAGGAGCCGAGCTTCCGATCTTCCGTTTCGCCCGCGACCAAAAGACGCCGGCCAACGATCCGGACAACAGAACAGGGTCTGGCCGACACGAGCCGATCAGACCCCCCGAGTCTCGGTGGCTGCCAACGAGGCAGTGGGCCGGTTACTCTAATCTCATCTGGGACGTTGAACTAAAGTTAATGTTCGGACCCATCGATCCGCCGGATACCAGGTGGATCAAGCTCGAAAGCGGCGTGATGAGCGTGTACTGGTAGTTGACCGTCACGACCACCGGGTCGACGGGGTTGCCTTTGGCGTTGCTGACGGAAATCGTCAAGTTCGAGTTGTTGAGCGAGGGCCCCACAGTGTCCTTCACTTTCTGGGTGATGGTTGCGGAGTCGGCGCCGACAGCGCCAATGCGAGCGCCCTCTCTGGCGGCGTTGGTCACCGTAATCCAGGAGTAGAAACCCATTCCGAAGTCCACAATGGCGAACATCAACAACAGAAACAGCGGAACGATAAGCGCGAACTCGACCATACTCTGGCCGCGTTCGCCCTTGCCCTTCTTGTGAATCAGTCTTCCAAACACGGTTGCCGTCCTTTTTCCGGATGCCTCCGGACCCTCCATCTTGTATCGGGTTTCAGGCGAATGGGCGGGCCGCACTAAGCGGCCCGCCCAGAAGCCTGACCTCTGGCCATCCTTTAGCTGCTGCCGCTGCCACCGAGGCCGGCGGAAACGCCCCCGAGCTTGCCCGTGATGGCCGTTCCCACCAGCGTCAAAGCCGTGACTGCGACGATGGCGATCAAGCCCAGGATCAAGGCGTACTCGGCGAGAGCCTGGCCTTCTTCATCTTTGTATCGGACGAAAAAGGCCATGACCACATCGCTAATTCTGGACGCCATAACTGTTCCTCTAGGCGCTGGAGCTGCCGCCGAGAGCGGAGCTGATGCTGCCCAGCTTGCCCGAGATGGCCAAGCCAAGCGCTCCCAGAGCAGCTATCGCGATGACCGCGATTAGACCCAGAATCAGACCATACTCAGCAAGCGCCTGGCCCTCTTCGTCCTTGTACAGAACAAACAGCTTCAGCACTGCCTCGCTAATCTTGGAGAACATTTAGCTCTCCTCCTTTCCTTGTGATCGCTGTTAGGTTTTCTGGCGTGATTTAGTGTCCGGACGAGTGACCTCGTCCTCTCTTTAGTTGTTGTTCCGTGGTCGAAGTCCACCACCTCCTTGGAATGTCGTCCGGACAGGGTTTACGCTAGCTAAGATGGGTCGTCCCCATAAGTCGTTACAGTAAACAGAGGCCCCACGCCCGTTTTCACCGGCCAGTCACCGGGTGGATACCGAACCGGAGACCATCGCAGCGGGAAGCGGCGCCCCAAAGTGAATAGACACGGCTGTTCAGATACGGCGAACGCCTACCTTCGAACGTTTCGGGGCCGGCAGTGGATTGTGGGCTACAACGGCGGCTGAATGCCCGGCCGGGGCAGCGGCGCCCGCTTCAGCTGCCAGACGTCGGCGTAGTAGATGCGTCCCATGTAGTCGTAGTTCTGCTGGATGAAGTCGTACATCTGCTGGGGATAGTAGTCGCCACCGGGCTGGCTCGGTGGTTCGTCCAGCGGCGAGTAAAAGACGTACTTCGGCATATTCGCCTTCAAGTCCTGGATCGCATCCAGCTCGAACTGGTGGTTGAGGAAGAACGGGTAGTCGAACACGAAGCGCGTCGGTGAGCGGCGCTGCGCATAGAAGTAGACGTCCGCCTGGAAGCCCATGTTGTAGATGTAGTCGGACGGCGTCGTTCGCGCGTCGATCCACTGCGCCAGCGCCGGGCTTTCCGTCTCCCACTGCGCCCTATCAATGTGAAAGAACTTCTGCTCGTGGCGTGCGTCTGCGGACGTGTGCAAGTAAATCGCTCCCGCCAACCCGACCGGCGTGATCAGGCTAACCGCCAACAGCGACCAGACGATGAGCCGCGCCCTTTCGGTCTGCCAGCGGTCGCGGACGTAGACGATCCCTGCTGGCAGAAGCAGCGCAATGCCTGGCAGGAGGATGACGTAATAGTGAGCGAAGAAGCGCCCGGCGGCGACGATGCCCAGCATCGCCGCCACTGACCACAGCGCGACCAGCTTACGTTCGGACCACTCCTTGCACCGCCAGAAAGCCCAAAGCCCGAACGCTCCGAAGATGGCGAATGGCCCGGTCGCGATCACCAGCATGACAGGTGCGGTAACGATCTGCTGCAGCTTGAACACATCGCCCTGGCCACCGCCTACGTAGAGCCAAGTGTAGATAAACACGGCATCGAAGAAATCTTTGGACGTGCCGGTCAATAGGAATGGTACGAAGACCAGCCCAAGCGCCAGGAGGAAGGCGGTCCCCATGGCCACGCTCTTGCGCCAGAAGAGGCCGCTTCGCATGAACCCCCAGCGATGCACTTTGTACTCCCGCCAGGCGACGATCAAGAAGAAAAGCGCAAAAGCAAAGATGCTGGTCTCCTTGGTCATCACGGAGACGCCGCTCAGCGCGCCGGCCAGGAGGTACCAGCCAAGGCCGCCACGTCGCTCTCCGATCGTGAAACAGAGCAGCGCCGCGACAGTCGGCAGGAGCATGAAGTACTCCACGTTGGCGTTCGTCTCGAACACCGCGAAGCCCATCGACATCGCAAAGGCCCCCGCCGCCACGAGAGCGCCACGCTGCGAGTAGATGAACCGCGCCTGAAAATAGACAAGGAGCGTAGTCGCAGAAACAAGTATCGAGACCAGCAGCCGCGGCGCCCAGATGTGCTCCCCAAAGAGCGCGAACGACGCGTAGTACCAAGCGAAGATCAGCGGCGGTTTGTTATCGAAGGCGTCGCGATACGGGATGCCGCCGTGCCTCATGATCTGAGCGACGGCGGCGTAGAAGCCCTCGTCCCGGTGGAATGGCTCGTTGAAGAACGGAGCGTAGAGGACGATTGGCAGGATGCAGATCCCCGCGAGCACGAGCACAAGCTTCCACGACCCCAACCTGAAGGCGGGCAGCGCAACCGCCTCCGAGCGCCTTTTGACGCCTGTTGTGACACTCATGCGTTGTAAGTTTCGTGAGACTTGTCTTTCACAGAATTGAAGACGTACTCCAAATCCGGGCGTTACGCTTTGGGAAGGGGTGGCGTCTCCCCTTTAGAAGATGCAACTCGTAATCTGTGCGGTGGCCGGGCTCTTGCTGGGCCACCTTCTCGATCTCTACTTTGGGCGGCTGTACACGAACGAGCAGCTGTCCGGGCCGCCGTTCCGTTGTCCTGCCTGCCGGAGCAAGCTGCGGCCGCTGTTCGCCGTCCCGCTTGTCGGCTATTACGCCTCGCTCGGAAAGTGCCCAGACTGCGGGACAGCACTGCCAGCGCGGGCGCTAATCCTTCCGCTGGGGGGAGCCGCGCTGTTCGCCGCCTCCAGCCTCGTCTTCGATAGCCTCGGCGCCGGCCTGCTTGGCGGCCTCTTCGCCACGATCTTCCTCACCCTGACCCTGACCGATATCGATCGCCGCCTGTTGCCTAACCGCATCGTCTATCCGGGGATGCTGCTCGCCATCGGGCTCTCCTGGGGCTGGCCAGACAGCTCCGTGGTCCAGATCCTGGCCGGCGGCCTCGTCGCGATTACTGTCAGCGTGGTGCTGATGATCCTCTCGATCCCCTTCGGCGGCGCGCGCGCGTTCGGCATGGGCGACGTCAAAATGATCATCTTGATCGGCTTCGTCGTTGGGCTGCCGTCCGTCCTCGTCGGCATCTTTATCGGCACGATCGTCGCGTCCGCCTTCGCCTTGCTCATGCTCATCACCCGGCTCAAGAGCCGGACGGACTACATCCCGCACGGGCCGTTCCTGGCTCTGGGAGCGATCATCGCGCTCTTCTGGGGCCCGGCCATCTGGCATTCGTATACCGGCTAACCTTCCTCCCTCTTCCACCGTCGTACTCGTCCTGTATCATGGTCGCTACCATGCCCGCCCCGTCCGCTGACCACATCCTGATCGCCGACTACGACCCCGCCTGGCCGCGCCTTTTCGAGGACGAACGGCAGCGGCTCAAGGCTGCGATTGGCAAGTGAGCCATCGCCATCGAGCACGTCGGCAGCACGGCGGTGCCTGGCCTCGCCGCGAAACCGATCATCGACATCGGAATCGCCTTGACGTCGCTCGAAGACGCGCTCAAGTGCATCACACCGCTGTTCGAACTCGGCTACCAGTGCCTGGGCGAGTACGGCATCCCCGGCCGCATCTTCTTCCGCAAAGTGACGGACGCGCCGGCACCCGGACAGGCCCCGAACGGCGTCGGACGCACGCACCACGTACACATGTACCAGCAAGACCACTACGAGTTCGTCCAGCAAACTCTGTTCCGGGACTACATCCGCTCTCACCCGGCAGCCGCCCGCGAGTACGATCAAGTGAAGCGCCGCCTCGCCCAAGAGCATTCCGACATGAACGAATACGCAATGGCGAAGAGCGACTTCGTGCAGAACATCCTCGCCAGAGCTCGCGGTTCGCGGAGTGGCGCCTGATGCGCACTTATCCGTTCCGCCAGGTGGACGTCTTCACCTCACGGCCGTTCTTCGGGAACCCCGTGGCCGTCATCTTCGACGCCGACGACCTCAGCGACGAGCAGATGCTGAAGATCGCCAACTGGACGAACCTGTCCGAGACGACGTTCTTCCAGCAGCCCTCCCCAAACAGCGGCGCGGACTATCGACTGCGCATCTGGACGCCGGGCGGCGAGCTGCCCTTCGCGGGCCACCCGACTGTCGGATCAGCGCACGCCTACATCGAACGCGGCGGCGCCCGGCTCGACCCCGAGGTCATGCGCCAGGAGTGCAGCGCCGGGGTCCTAAAACTGAGCAGCGTCGGCGAGGGCAGCAAGCGCCTGGTCTTCGCCGAGACGCCGGAAGCAAAGTTCGTCCACGACTTCAGCACCTCGGTCGAGGCGATATCGACCGCCCTCGGAGCACCGATCGCGACCGAGACACCGCCCGCCTCGTTCGACAACGGCCCGGTCTGGCTGTTCACGCCGATGCAGTCGTCAGAAGCAATCGCAGCGCTCAAGCCCGACATGGGCGTCGTCGAGCGATTGTCCCGCGACTTTTCGGTGACCGGGATCGCCGCGTTCGCCCTCTTGGATCATCCCGCTAACCCTGATCCGCAAGGGCAGATCGAAGGACCCGCCGTACACATCCGCTGCTTCGCGCCAGCCTTCGGCGTGCCCGAAGACCCCGTCACCGGCAGCGCCAACGGCGCCCTCCCCTCCTACCTCGAGCGCTTCGGCCTACTGGACCGCACCGGCCGCGAGTACGTCGCCATGCAAGGCATGGAGCTGGGCCGCGACGGCCGCGTCCACGTTCACGCCACCGCCGGAGGCCGGACGGAGATCGGCGGCCAGTGCGTGACCGTGATCGAAGGCGAGATACGGCTGTGAGCTCACGACTGGGCGAACCCGTCACTGATTGGAAGACCAGACCGAACAGCGTAAGGGCCAAGCGGATCTATGACCCGGTGGATGCGGTTGATGGTCTAAGACTCCTCGTGACGCAATACTGGCCGAGAGGCGTCGCCCGCACGGCAGTCGATGAGTACGTGCGCGTGCTGGGGCCCTCCCGCTCTCTACTCCAAGCCTTCAGGAGTGGTGAGATTGCCTGGCGCGAGTATAAGACCCACTACTTGGCGGAGATGCGAGGCGAAGCCCAGCAGGCGGAGATCCACAGATTGGCAAAGCTGTCGAGACATCAGAACGTAACTGTAATGTGTGTCTGTCCGGACGAGAGTCATTGCCACCGCTCCTTGCTCCGAGAGCTGATTGCTCGGTTCGACGACTAGATGAGCCTCTTCGCGTCACTATTCGGTTCGTGGAGGGCACGCGAGATAATCGTTACGGACGTGACGCGAATGCAGGGCGACCGGTTGTGCGTAGCCGGTCTGGCCGGAAAGGACACGGTTCGTCTGGCGGAGCCATCTCCAACCACGGAGATGTCGGCCTCGCTCGGAGAGATCGAGCTGGGTCAGGTATTGCGCGTCGAGGTGAACCCTCTACGCCGCTACCGCCCGCCTCACTGCGAGGACTGCCGCTGGATACCCATAAGTCTCCAGAAAATCGCTTGTCTTGGTCCCGATGAGTTACACGATCGTCTCGCGCCAGGCGCGGTCCCATCCCTTGGCCGGGCCTTCGGTCGCGTGAAGTACTTCGCGTCGCGAGGGAACCCCGCTTACCCGCCGGACCGAGGCAAGCGTTCTCTCGCCACCATCCGCGCCCACGATATTCGCATATATCGCCACGAGGGGGGCATGCGCGCAGACTTCGGCGACAGCGAGGACGCATGGCACATGCTGCCAGTCGAAGGCATCGCGATAAGACACCACTGCGAGCATTGTCGCAGATGTCTTGACGCAGGCCATTTGTGTATTCCCAAAGCGCTTCTGCGAGTAGGATTAGGGCGGCCATTCAGGCCTGACAGAGGAGACCTGGGATGCTTCGCACAGGTCAACTCGATAGTCACTGGGAACGCAGACATCCACGCTGATCGAGGAGCCCCCGCATGACCAACCAACTGCAGATCATCGCCGAAGGACACGGCGACTTCCTCCCCGTCGACCCCGACGGCTTCCGGGAGTATGTGCGCGACAACAAGCAGCGCGCGATGACCTCGAAGCTGATGACCGAGAAGGAGGCGATCGCTAGATTCGTCTCCGACGGCGATTACCTGGTCTACGAGTGCAACTACCTCCAGCGCGGCCCCGCCGCGCTCATCCGCGAGGTGATCCGTCAGCAGAAAAAGGACCTCTGGCTCGGCGCAAAGTTCACCTGGGTCGCGGCGGCGCTGCTAGTCGGCGCGGAGTGCGTCTCGAAGCTCGACGTCGGCTTCTTCCTCTTCGGTCCGGTCGTCGAACAGGCGATCCGCGAAGGCAAGGTGAAGGCGTACGAATACTCGAACGTCGTCATGACCAACCGCATCATGGCCGGCGCAATGGGGCTACCCTTCATCCCCGTGCGTTCCTTCGGCGGCACCGATGGCTTTGAGCACTCCGGCGCCAAGCTGATCGAGGACCCCTACACCGGCCAGCCGATCACGATCATCCCTGCGCTCAACCCCGATGTCGCGCTGATCCACGTGCACCAGTCGGACGTCTACGGCAACGCGCGCATCTTCGGCACCGGCATCTCGCATACCGAGTCCGCCTTCGCCTCGAAGAAGGTGATCATCTCGACCGAGGAGATCATCGACACCGAAGAGATCCGCAAAGACCCCGCGCGCACGACGATCCCCTACTACGTCGTCGACGCCGTCGTCCACGCCCCCTTCGGCGCCTACCCCGGCGAGATGCAGGGCCGCTACGCCAGCGACATGGGCCACGTCATCGAAGTCGTCGGCGCCACGATGCGCGGCTTCATCCCTCAGTACCTGGACAAGTACGTCCGCGGCGTCGCCAACCACGCCGAGTTCATGGACAAGCTCGTTGGCTACCAGCGCATGCGGGAGATCATCGGCCGCGCGACGATTAAGGAAGGGTACGTGGCGTAAGTCGTGGTTGATTGGTATTCGGCACGGTTGTTGATCGAGCGGACAGTTGAAGGCGGTAAGCCAGTCAAACCCCTCTTTGAAGAGAGCGTTGTTGTTTTCAAGGCGGCGGATGACGCAACTAGAGGAACGGTGAAAAGGCGCGCCAATCAACTCGGACGGAAAGCTAATCACCACTTCAAGAACGCATACGGCGAAACGGTTCGTTGGACTTTCCGCGAACTCCTCGAAATCCAAGAGATCATGACGACCGACTTGCAGGATGGCGATGAAGTGTACTACCGCTGGTGGGACAACCCGAGCGATCGGAAACTGAAGATGATCAGAGAATCTCACGAGGAGCCATGGTGGACGTGAGCTGTGCTCGACGCTCGACCGAGCAGTGCGGAGGGGCGCAGCCCTTCCGCCGGGGGCGCGGAGGTGTCCCCGTCACCACGTACCGGACGGGCGGGTGGGCAGCGACCACATGCCTAATACAATAAGTAGCGAACCACAGGAGCGTAACCATGGGCACACCAGCCGCCTACTTCAACGAACGCGAGCACCAGATCTGCCTCGTCGCACGGATGGTTGAGGACGCACGGACCTACTGGGTCGCGGGGGGCGGGTCGCCGATGGCCAGCATCCTGCTCGCCAAGAAGCTCTACGCCCAGAACGCCGTCTACGTCACCGAAGACGGCGTCGTCGACCCCGAGCCGATGCTCCCGCTCGACCCGCTGATGACGATGGTCAGCTCGCGCGCTTCGTACCGGGCGCTGCAGTGGGGGACGATGAACAGCGTCGGCTTCCAGGCGCAGACCGGCCTCATGGACTACGGCCTGCTCAACACCCTGCAGGTCGATCCGTACGGCAACATCAACTCCACCGCGCTCGGCGACTACAACGGCGAGCACCGGCGCTTCGGCGGGCCCGGCGGCGCAGACTCGATCGCCGCGCTGTGCTGGAAGACGATCCTGATGACCGACCAGCAGAAGCGCAAGTTCGTTCCGCGCGTCGACTTCATCTCCTCGCCCGGCTTCCTCGACGGCACGGAGGGCGCCCGCGAGCGCGCCGGGCTGCCGCGCGGCACCGGCCCCTACCGCTGCGTCACGCCCTGGGCCCTGTTCGACTACGAGGACCGCTACATGCGGCTGATCGGCGTCTCCCCGTTCGTCACCGTTGACCAAGTGCTCGCCGAGATGTCGTTCGAGCCGAAGATGGCGCCGCAGATCGAGACGCTGCAAACGCCGACGGAGGAAGAGCTGGCGATCCTGCGCAGCGAGCTCGACCAGCGCGGCCAGATCACGGACGTCGGCAAGCCGGTCCTGCGCCTGGACGATGGCACATACCAGTTCGTCGAGGAGGAGAAGGCCGCGAAGAACATGCCCAGCAGCTGGTGAGCCGGCCGCGCCACCGCCCTTTGACAGAGCGAAGCTCTGTGCCTAGGCCGCTTGGCCCACCACTTCCCGCAGCCGCGCGATCATCCCGAGCGGCCCCGCCAGCTCACCAAGCGCGGCCAGGCCCAGGCGCACGTGCTTCAGCGGCTCGCTGAGGGAGAGCGCGCGCATCGTATCCTCCGCTTGCGGGAGGAAAAGCTGCGGCTCGCGGGCGACGCCGCCGCCGATTAGGATCAGCTCCGGGCTCAGCAGGTTGACCACGTTCGCCAGCGCCACTCCCAGGAAGCGCCCCGCCTCCGCGAAGATCTCCCGCGAGACCGCGTCGCCGCCCAGCGCGGCCTCCGCCATCGACTGCGCGGTGAGGTGGCCGTCTCGCCCCTTGATCGCGACGAGCGCCGGGGACTCCCCTCGCGCAGCCGCCTCTTCGCCGCGACGGGCGATCGCCGTGCCGGAGGCGAGCGACTCCAGGCAGCCGTAGTTGCCGCAGCCACAGAGCGGGCCGGCCGGATCGATGATCGTGTGCCCGATCTCGCCCGCCGAACCTTTGGCGCCGCCGTAGAGCTTGCCGTCGACGATGATGCCGCCGCCGATGCCTGTGCTTACAGTTATGTAGACCAGGTGCCGCACGTCCTTGCCGGCCCCAAAGACGTGCTCGCCCAGCGCCGCAGCGTTCGCGTCGTTCTCTAGCCAAGCCCGGACACCCGTGCGTTCCTGGATGATCTGCGTAAGCGGGACATTGCGCCAGCCGGGCAGTTGCGGGGCAGCCGGGACGATGCCGTGCTCCGAATCGACCCAGCCCGCCGAACAGATGCCGATCGCGAGCAGTTCACCCGGCCGCAGCGATGCTTCTGCAGACGCGCGTTCCAGAGCGTCAAAGATCGAGGCGAGCGTGGCGTCGAGCCCGTCTGCTGCGCATGAGGGCTGGATGCGGTCGCCGCAAACGTTGCCGTCAAGGCCGGCCACGACCGCGCGGACGTTGGTGCCGCCCAGGTCGATCGCGCCGTAGAGGTCGCTCATGCTGCGCTGGCTAAGCGACGGCGATAGCTTCGATCTCGACCATCAGCGCGGGAAAGGCGAGGCGAGTCACGCCGATCAGCGTCGTGGCGGACTTCGTCGCCGAGGTCCGTTCCCGGTTGGCCATCGACGCCCCGAGGAACGCGTCCACGTCGGTCGTGTAGATGGTCGTCTTGATCACGTTCTCCGGGCTCATGCCGGCCGCCTTAAGCACCGTCTCCAGGTTGTCCAGCGCCTGGTTCATCTGCGCCGCCATATCACCGGCGTGCAGCGGCGCCCCGTTTTCGTCGACGGACGTCTGGCCGGAACAGATTAGCGTCCGCTGAGCGCCGGTCACTTCGTTGGCCTGCACGAAGCCGAAGTTGTCTTGCCACTTCCAGGGGTTGATAGCACGTCGTTCCATTTGATCTCCTCCAATCATTGGGCCTTATCTACGGGAGATGCTACTCGGTCGATGTGAAACAGGGAACAGCCGGTTCCCCAACAGAAAGGGCCGCCTCTTGCGAGACGGCCCCGTGTGTCGTGTTTGGGCGCGCTATTCTTCGCGCTGCCAGATCGTGTGATAGTTCTTGCCCGTGACGGCGTCGATCGTCGACTGGTGCTCGAGCGCGAACAGCCTGTGCATGCTCTCGGCCACCTGGCTGCCGGCCTCGGGATGGGCCGGGGAGATCCGCTCGCGGATGATCTGTCCCAGTCCTGACTCCTCAAAGTAACGGAGGGAGTGCGGCCAAACGAAGAACGTGAACCTCTCCGGCACTCCGAACGAGGGACGCTCTTTGCCGAGCCAGAAGAATCGCTCTTCAACCGTGGCCACCGGTTCGACGACGCGCACCATCGTGCCTTCGCTGTCAGTGCTGCGGGCGTCGATGATCAGGCGCTCCGGAAACGTACGGAAGCCGATCGCGAAGACGTCGGCGTTCTCGACAACCTTCCGTAGCTCTTCGAGGTCAACCATCATGCCGTTCTCCGTAAACACTCCCAATACCTTCTCCTTTCATTATACGCCTCGCCCCGCACGGGTATTGGGAACTCGGAGCAGGGAACATGTTGACGGCAGGCAGTGTGCCTGGCGTTTGCTCCCGTTTCCTGATCCCCTAGTACATGTCCGACATAGAGGGCGCCGGGGCGCTGCCTTTGCGCTCCGGGATCTCGGTGACCAGGCAGTTCGTGGTCAGCACCATCGAGGCTATGCTGACAGCGTTCTCCAGGGCGGAGCGCGTCACCTTAACCGGGTCGACGATGCCCCTCTTAACCATGTTGCCGTACTCATCGCGGGCGGCGTCGTAGCCCTCGCCCATCTTCAGGGTCTTCACCTTCTGGATGATCACCGAGCCGTCCTGGCCGGCGTTAGTGGCGATCCGGCGCAGCGGCTCCTCGAGGGCGCGCTTCAGAATCGCCGCGCCCGTGGCCTCGTCGCCCTCCAGCTTCAGCTTTTCGATCGCGGGCAGCGCGTTGATAAACGCGACGCCGCCGCCGGAGACGATGCCTTCCTCGACGGCCGCGCGGGTCGCCTGGACGGCGTCCTCGACGCGGTGCTTGCGCTCCTTGAGCTCGGTTTCGGTGGCGGCGCCGACCTTGATCACGGCGACGCTGCCGGTCAGCTTGCCCAGGCGCTCCTGAAGCTTCTCCTTGTCCCAGTCAGAAGTGGCGGCATCGATCGCAGCCTTGACGGCGTGGACGCGGCCTTGCACGGCAGACTTGGCGCCGCCCCCCTGCACGATCGTCGTCTCTTCCTTCGTGACCACGATCTTGCGCGCGCGGCCCAGGTCTTCCAGCGTTGTGGCGTCAAGCTTGCGGCCGACCTCTTCGCTGATGAGCGTGCCGCCGCTGACCGCGGCGAGGTCGCCCAGGTTGTCCTTGCGGCGGTCGCCGAAGCCGGGCGCCTTCACGGCGCAGACGTTGATCGTCCCGCGCAGACGGTTGACGGCCAGCGTGGCCAGCGCCTCGCCCTCGCAGTCGTCGCAGATGATCAGCAGGTTCTTGCTGCCGCTCTGCAGGACCTTCTCCAGGACGGGCAGGATGTCGTTGACAGATGAGAGCTTCTTGTCCGTGATCAGGACGTAGGGATCATCGATCACAGCTTCCATGCGCTCCGGGTTCGTGACGAAGTACGGGCTGATGTAGCCGCGGTCGAAGTTCATGCCTTCGACGAACTCGGTCTCGGTCTTGATGCCCTTCGACTCTTCGACGGTGATGACGCCGTCTTTACCGACTTTCTCCATCACCTCGGCGATGAGATCGCCGATCTCCTGGTCGTTGTTCGCGGAGATCGCGGCCACCTGGGACATCTGGTCGCGGTTCGTGACCTTGATCGAGTTGGTCTTCACCTGGGCGACGATCGCCGCGGCGGCCTGCTCGATGCCGCGCTTGAGCGCCATCGGGTTGGCGCCGGCTGCGACGTTCTTCAGCCCTTCGTGAACGATCGCCTGGCCGAGGACAGTCGCGGTAGTCGTGCCGTCGCCGGCGATGTCATTCGTCTTGGAAGCGATCTCCTTGGCCAGCTGGGCGCCGATGTTCTCGAACGGGTCTTCGAGCTCGATGTCCTTGGCGATGGTGACGCCGTCATTGGTGATCGTGGGTGAGCCGAACTTCTTCTCGAGGACGACGTTGCGGCCCTTGGGACCGAGGGTGATCTTGACGGCGTCGGCGAGGGCGTCTACGCCGTTTCGGAGGGCGTGACGGGCAGCCTCATCGAAGAGCAGTTGCTTGGCCATTGGGCGGTTCTCCTTCTGGTTTCCCTATCTAAAAAGGATTTCGGTTGGTAATTTCGTGTGTATATGAGCACTCAGAGGGGCGGAGTGCTAACGCCATTGTGTCAGGCAACCGGCGAGGGGTCAAGAGTCGAGCCAAGGGTTCCGGGTAGGGTTGCTAAATCGGGCGCAACGCCGTTTGTCGGCGGTCCTGGTACTCTTCGTCGGTGATCAGGTTGTTCGAGCGCAAGAACTCCAGACGGCGCAGCGTCATCTCGGTGGGATTGGAGCCAGGCGCTATCGGCCGCGCAGGTCTGACCGAACTCACCTGCGGGACCTCCGCCGGCTCTGCCCGGATTGGCGAAAGCGCCTCGGCCGGCATCAGTCGCGTCGCTCGGCGGCCGTAGACCTGCTCGGAGCCTTGCGCCTTGACCGCGATCGTGCGGGTAGCCAGGTCGTGCAACGTGCGGGCGTCTCTGTTCACGAACATGCAGAGATAATCGAGCAGGCCGAACAGCAGAATCCTGACGCCGAGCCGGACACCTAGCCTCGACATCGAGGCGGCCGTGCCGTCTCTGCGGATGATCCGCACTTTCGCGAGAGCGTCACCGGGACTCTGGCCCTTCGGTGCGAGAGCGATGCACCAGGCGAGCCAGCCGATCCCCAGCGTCGCCACGATCAGGGCGAGGTCCGCTAGCAGAGCCAACAAGCGAGCCGGCCGGGCAGCGCGCACGATCGTACCGTCCTGGTCCGAGACCAGCGCACCGCATTTCCCGCAGAACGCCGAGCGCCCCAAGAGGCCGCCGCAGACAAGACAAGTTGTGGCCTTCATCTTCGTTGAGAGTAACACGCCCGCAGACTCGGCCGGCTCAACCAGTGTTTCAGCTAGCTTACAGTCGATCGATGATCGCCTTGCTTTTCGCCTGGTACTCGTCCTCCGTGATCAGGTTCTTGGCTCGCAGGTCATCCAGCAGTCTCAGCGCCTCCGCCGAATCGGGCGCACCTGACGGTGGCGCTGCGGACGGCGGCGTCGAAGCCGATGGGAGCTGACCGGCGGCGCGTACGAAGGCGAAGACATGTAACCGGCCGGCGGGGCCCAACGACCCGCGCTCGACGATCTTTCTCGGAACCTTGAGCACGGAACGGCCGTCTCGGCCAGCCTGTCATGCAGCGTCTGAGCGTCCTTGTCCCAGATGATCCAGAGGTTGTCCAGATACAGCGCGATCAGACTGCAAACGATGCCGAGAGGGCCACGGGTGAGCATTCCGCCGGTGCGGACAGCCGTGCCTTTCGTCTTGATCAGGCGCAGGCCAACAACGACCTTGCCCCGGTTCTGTCCACGTGGCGCGACGAACCTAAGCAGGAAAAACCCAGGAGGCGTCCTGTGGTGCGGTGGCATAGGCGGAAGGGGGAAGCGGGCAAAGCTGGGATTTTGTTTGGTAATTTCGTGTTTTTGGGATTACGGAGCAATTCCGGAATGAGACGGTATGGCGACGTGAAATCATATCTGCGCTGTGAGATTGGTCTTTGTAATTGACCGATTATAATTGCAGTTTCGGCGTCGAAGACAGCACATTATGTTTAGCGAGAATTCGGGTGCCTTTGACGCCACTGACTCTGTAATAGGCGGCACCCACACAACGTCTACATACAATGGAGACGGGCTGCGAATGAGTCATAAAGTCGGCACTGCCACTCAGGTCAACTACGTCTGGGACGTGAACCGGAGCGTGCCCGAAATCCTACAGGATGGGACGAATACGTACGTGTATGGCCTTGGGCGCATTTCCTCGACGGACGGCTCCGGCGTTCAAACCTACTACGACGCCGACGGCCTCGGCTCGACGGGCGACCTGACGAACAGCGCCGCGACGAAGACCGACAGCTACACCTACGACGCGTTCGGCACGTCCACGCACACGAGCGGCACATCGGCGAACGCCTTCCAGTTCACCGGCCAGCAGACAGACGCGGACAGCGGGCTGCAATACTTGCGTGCGCGGTACTACGACCCTGCAACGGGGCGCTTTTTGGGACGCGATCCGCTTGCGGGACAGCTTGACAAACCGGTGACGCTAAACAGATACCCGTATGTACTAAATAATCCGACCACTCTTGTAGACCCACTAGGGCTTTGCGGATGGTTCGATGATCCCCTTGAGTGCGCCCAAAATGCGACAAAGGATGCGCTAAACGGTGCGGTTGACGTCATCACGGATCCCACCATTGCAGATATAGTGGCTTGGTACGACGTCGTACCGTACTCCGGCTGGTCCGTCGATGTCGCCGCGGCCGCGCTGACCGAAATCCAGATTCTAACATCGGAATGCTCCAACAAGGTTAAATTCGGCACCTCCATCATGAACGGCGCGAATCTGGTTATCGGGGTCGGTGGAGGATACGTTGCTGGAACCGTAACCGTCGAAGCCGCGCCCGCCGGGATACTGATCTCGATTGAGGTTTCTGCCGTCGAGGCGACTCTGACTGCATCCACTAGTCATGCGCTTGCCGCGTGTGAAGACTCCCAGGGGAACTCAATAGCAGTTTACGCGGCAAGCGCCTCGCGCGTCTCAGGTCATCCACCGCGGCCGAAGGAGTAGTCTCATAGGTGTCTACTGAATCAAATGGAGATGAGCGGCCTCTACTCGTTTGCAAATCCTTCGCAACCTGCGAATCACCCAAGGTATTCCGCGGGACGGGACGTCTTGAGGTCACTCCAACGAAGATCGTTTGGACCCGAGACCTTCTGGCCCTGCCCTGGTGGAGAAGCCGAACCATCGAAATTGCGCGGGTTGGCCTTTCAGCCAAGGAAGAATACCAATTGGGGGGGCTCTACGGACGAGTCATGGTCACCAATGCCGACATCACGGTGACCTTCGTGCCATATCGCTGGTGGAGCCCTGCCGCCTACTTCGTCAGCGGTCGCTTGGCCAGGAAGTTGAGCCAGATTTTGACGACGGACTAGAGCAACCGCGTACCAAAATCTACGACCTCGGCGGACGGCTGTTCACGGCTACCGACGAACTTGTTCACACGACCACCTACACCTACGACGCCCAGAACAACGTGCTGACCCAGAAGGACAACCTCAACAACACGACGACACACACCTATGACGCGAAGGGCAACCTGAAGACCATCACCGACGCCAACTCGCCCCCCGGCGTGACCCAGTACTCCTACGACGCGTCCGACCGGCTCACCTCAGCTACCGACGCGTTGGGCCACAAGACAACATACTCGTACGACGCCAATGGCAATCTAACCACGGTGACTGGCGCCAATCGGCAGACGGTCGGTAACCCTGAGTCGGGTACGGCCCAGTGTGGTGCGAAACTGACTGGTAACAACGTTGACGACGACAGCGACGGATTCATAGACGACGGCTGCCCCTCGACCATCTACACCTATGACGCCCTCAACCGCCTTCAGTCAACAACCGACGCCCTCGCCCACGTGACCACGTACACGTACGATGCCGCCTCGAATCTCCGGACGATGACTGATCCACGCGGCATCGTCCTCACGTACACGCCAGATGTACTCAACCGCATGCACATAATGGCGTCCAGTACGGGTGAGAGGGTCACTTACGACTACGACGCGGCGGGCAACCGGCACGACATGGCCGACGTCAACGGCGACGTCAGCGGCACGACCACATACACGTACGGCGACGGTCTCAACCGCCTAACCCAGCTTGACGTCACGTACCCGGCGGCCAAGACGATCAAGTACAGCTACGACGCCGTCGGGAACATTAGCAGACTCACCTATCCGGATACGACCAGCTACGTGACCTACGGTTACAACGCCGATCACACCATGAGTTCAGCCCAGCAGTCATGGGGCTCCGTGGGGGCGACGGCTTACACGTACAACAACGCCGGGAACCCCACGAACGCCACGCTGCCAAACGGCGCCTGGACGGACTTCGGCCACGACAACGCCGACCGCCTCACGAGCGTCGCTAATAAACAGCCTGGGCCGACGGCGATGTCCAGCTACAACTACACGCTGGACAGTGTTGGCAACCGGACCCAGGTCAGCGGTACCAACCCGACGCAGGCATACCAGTACGACGCGCTCTACCGACTCCGGCAGGCCGCCTACTCCGGCGGTCCCACGGACACCTACACGTACGATGCGGACGGCAACCGCTTGACCAAGAACACCACGAGCTATACCTATAACGCGGCTGACGAACTTACCCAGGCAGGGAGTGTCGCATACGGGTACGGCAGCGATGGCAACAACGGCAACCTGGCCACCCGTGGAAGCGACTCGTTTACGTTCAATTACGCAAATCAACTCACCCAGACTGTAATAGGCGGCGTCACATCTGCGTCTCTGTATAACGGAGATGGGCTGCGTATGAAGCACACTGTCGACGTGACTGGTACTCCGGTGACGGCTAACTATGTCTGGGACGTGAACCGCAGTGTACCCCAGATCCTACAGGACGGCACGAACACATACGTCTACGGCCTCGGCCTGATCTCATCGACGGACGGCTCCGGTAACCAGACGTACTACACGGGTGACGGTCTCGGTTCGACGGCCGATCTGACCAACAGCTCGGCGACCAAGACCGACGGCTACTCATACGACGCCTTCGGCACCCCGACGCACTCGCCGGGCAGTTCGACGCAGCCGTTCCAGTTCACCGGTCAGCAGAAGGACGCCGACAGCGGGCTGCAATACCTGCGCGCGCGATACTACGATGCGAGCACAGGTCGGTTTCTTTCACAGGACCCGATCGCGGGTCTCGCACAGGTGCCGCAGACTCAGAACCGATACCAGTACGCGCTTAACAACCCAACGACTTTCGACGACCCAACCGGCCAGTTCTGTCACTCCGTAAACGGATGTTTCAAGTCGGTCGCCGGAGCGGTGAGTGATGTCGCAGTTGCAGTTGCGCCATATGCCGCGCAATGCGCAATTTGGGGCGGCGGGGCGGCCCTCGCCACGCTCGGCAATCCGACCGCAGCAGCAGCTGGATGTGCGACGGGTGTCGGTGCGGAACTGTGGACGAACTACGTAAGCAACGATGTATTTAGTCAGTGCGCGATATGGGCTCTAGGTGGCGCAGTTCAAGGTGGTCTGGCAAACGTGAACCCGGCTGCAACGGGCGGACTGGGTTGCGTAGCAGGCGCCAGCAGTTGGCTCAATGGTCACAGCGGCTCGGGGGATGCTTCCAACGAATGCACCATCTGGGGTGGAGTCGGCATCGTAGCATCGACACTCGAGGAGCCTGTACTTGCTCTGCATCTAGGAGCAGCCGCCGGGGGCGGCTGCCTGGCGGGCATCGGCAGTAACGTTGCTCACCACTTCTTCACTAATCGTCAAAAGGAGTGACGAATTGGAACTTTACCATTTGATTCTTGGTATGTTTCTGTTCGCGTGCGGTGTGTATGTGGCCGCCAAGAAGGCAGTCCTCGGCGAGCATTTGTACTCTTACTACACTCGACCGCGGCGTCAAGGTCGTTTCCAATGGATCCACTATCGCCTCATCAAGCCAACCAGAGGCCTCACAACCTTTATGGCATGGACGTTGGGTGCAGCGACTGCGTCAGTGGGCCTGATCTTTATCGCATTGAGTCTACCCAAATGACAAACCTCCTGAGCTAGTGCCGGGAATGCTTTATGGTTGGAACGCCACCTACGCAGCGGCTCTAATTCTCTTGTCAGCCCCCATAATCCCCAAATTCGGCCTCGCTCGGTGTAATAGTCCGCCCGGACGCCACGTCTACACCTTAGAGATGCACGTTGGGCATCCCGCCTGAACAACGCAAGGAATGGGAACAATTGAGAGTACCTGTTACTTTACTTGGCCTTCTCGCAATTGCGGGTCTTGCGGCCGCATGTGGAGGCACGACGGCTACCACATCTAGCCCCGCTCCCACCTATCGTGCGGTCGTCAGGGAAGATCTCGCGGTTATGCCGCTCAGCCAGTCCGAACTGGGAAGCGAATATCAGGCTTTACCCACGGATAGCGGTTCAGGCTATCTGACCAGCGCAGACATCGCAGACAATACTACTGATCCGTCGGATACCGCCGCAGACATCGAAAACGCTGGTTGGGTTACCAGCTACGGGATAAGCTACACGGACCCAAGTCTCATCGCACTAACCACAGGTCAGGGCGCCTTCTCGATCAGCGCATCGTTCGACTTGTTCAAGGATGATCAGTCAGCCGAGGCCTTCCTCCACAAGCAACTAGCCGACGAAGAGAAATACAAGGGCCAGACGTTATCGGCTGGTATTACGCTGCAAAACGCGAGCCAGTTCAACGTCACAGGGGGAGATCAAGGCTTCGGATTGAACGAGCAGGACGACCTCGGCGGCGGGAAGACGGGATACGGTTGGATCGCCGGATTCCGCCTCGGGAGCTTAATCGCCTCAGTCCAGATCTCGCGGGGTGACAACAACGACATGACAGCGACGATGGTTCAACTCGTCCGCAGCCTCGAAACACGCGTGCACGGGGTACTCAACGGAACCGTGAAAGATACGCCCATCCCACTGCCAACTGCTACCCCATGAACTCGCCCTGATGTTGATCCCTTTCGCGTCCAATGCCCCCTTGACCCTGCCCCGGTTTCCCGGACAGTTTGCTTCTTGGACGATCCTGCCGCATCCGCGGCGGCTGTGAACAGTCGTTCGTAGTCCACGGGACTGAGATAGTCGTCGAGGTGTGCCGGCGGCGGGGGTTGTACCAGGCCTCGGTTCATTCGAAGATCGCGGACACAAGCTCCCTGCCCGCAAAGTCCTGGAAGAGCAACTAGTCTTCCAGATTGACCACACCGCCGCTCCTATGCTAGTATCCCCGTACGATTTACAACGTCTATAAGCGCCACGCTGCGTGTGTTGGACATCTTCGCGACCGGCGACTATACTCCACACATATTTTTCGGCGGTGGGGACGGGCATTATGGATCACACCAGCAACCAGATAGCTGTCGCATCCATCAAGGGCTCCGGCACAGGGGCCACCGTCGCCGCGCGTCTCGTCTCCCGCCTCAACAAGCTCAAGCGCTCGCTGGCCCTTCGACTGGCGCTAACGCGCCGCTCAGGACAGGCCTCTCTGTCCAAAGCATCCTAGGCCCGCAAGGAGACAGACGATGAGCCACTCAGCAAAGCCCTACTCTATTCCCAATAAGAAGCGCTCCCGGAAGGCCGCCGCGACGTCGTCGCCGGGGACAAGAGCGCCCGTCGCCCAGGGCCCTTCGACTCGCGCTCACGCGCCGCTCAGGACAGGGTTGTACGACCCCTTCCACGAGCACGACAGCTGCGGCACCGGCTTCATCGTCCAGCTCAAGGGCCAGAAGTCGCACAAGATCATCGAGGACGGCATCACCGCACTGGAGCACCTGAACCACCGCGGCGCCTGCGGCTGCGAGGTCAACACAGGCGACGGCGCGGGCGTCCTGATCCAGCTCCCGCACGACTTCTTTGCTCACGTCTGCGCGCACGAAGGCATCCGTCTTCCGGAGCCCGGCCATTACGGCGCCGGGCTTTTCTTCGCCGCCAAGAACAAAAGGGCGACGAAGCAGGCGATGCGCCTCTTCCAGAACATCGTCGAGGAGCAGGGGCAGCAACTGATCGGCTGGCGGCCCGTACCCACGAACAACGCCTCCCTCGGCCAGTCCGCCATCGTGGCCGAGCCCGACATGTTTCACGTGCTGGTCGGCCGTGCCTCGGACATCGATGAGGACGAGTTCGAGCGCCGCCTCTACGTCATCCGCAAGCTGTTCGAGAACCAGATCGCGAAATCGGCGATCGACGACGCGCAGACGTTCTACTTCCCCAGCCTCTCGTCGCGTACGCTCGTCTACAAGGGCATGCTGATGGCGACGCAGCTCCGCGAGTACTTCCCCGACCTCAGCGACCCGCGCATGGTGAGCGCGCTCTGCATGTTCCACTCGCGGTTCAGCACGAACACCTTCCCCAGCTGGAAGCTCGCGCACCCGTACCGCATGATCGCCCACAACGGCGAGATCAACACCCTGCGCGGGAACATCAACTGGATGCGCGCCCGCGAAGGCCTCTTCGAGTCCGACGTCATTCCCGACATCCAGCGCATCACGCCGATCATCGACGACAAGGGCAGCGACACGGCCTGCTTCGATAACGCGCTGGAGCTGCTGACGATGGCCGGCCGGCCGATCCACCAGGCCGTGATGATGATGATCCCTGAGCCCTGGGACGGCCACGAGTCGATGAGCCAGGAGAAGAAGGACTTTTATCGGTACCACGGCTGCCTGATGGAGCCCTGGGACGGCCCGGCCTCGATCACTTTCACGGACGGCCGCACGATCGGCGCCGTGCTGGACCGCAACGGCCTGCGCCCCTCCCGCTACTACGTGACGAAGGACGACTATGTGATCATGGCCTCCGAGGTCGGCGTGCTGCCGATCGCGCCGGAGAACGTCCTGCACAAGGGACGCCTCCAGCCCGGCCGCATGTTCCTGATTAGCCTCGACGAAGGCCGCATCATCGACGACGCCGAGCTCAAGCACAAGGTCGCGACGGCCAAGCCCTACGGTGAATGGCTGGCCGCCAACATGCAGCGCCTGGACGACTTGCCCGCGGTCGAACCCGCCGCGCGCCTCGAAGGCGACCGCCTGCTCCAGCAGCAGATGGCGTTTGGTTACTCGACCGAGGACCTGAAATACATCCTCGGCCCGATGGCGCTCAACGGCGAAGAGGCTCGCGGCTCGATGGGCACCGACACTCCGCTAGCCGTCCTCTCAGACAAGCCGCAGCTCCTCTACAACTACTTCAAGCAGCTCTTCGCCCAGGTCACCAACCCGCCGCTGGACGCCATCCGCGAGCAGATCGTCACGTCCGTGAACTCGACGATCGGGCCGGAGGGCGACCTCCTCGACCCGGAGCCGTCCAACGCGCGGATGATCGAGGTGGGGTCGCCGTTCCTGACCAACGAACAGCTGGCGCGGCTGCGGGCGTTCGACGACGGCTTCCACCGCGCAAAAGAGCTGCCGATGATCTTTCACGTGGCCGATGGCCCGAAGGCGCTGGAGAGAGCGCTGGACGAGCTCTGCCGCCAGGCCGACGAGGCGATCGCCGAAGGCTACACGATCCTCGTCCTTTCCGACCGTGCCGTGGATGCCGAACACGCGCCGATCCCCGCGCTCCTCGCGACGGCCGGTCTGCACAACCACCTCGTCCGCGAGCGCAAGCGAACGCAGGTCGGCCTCGTTATCGAAACGGCGGAGGCGCGCGAGGGCCATCACTTCGCGCTGCTGATCGGCTACGGCGCCGGCGCGATCAACCCTTACCTGGCGATCGACACGCTGCACCAGATGGTTGACGAAGACTCGGTCGAATCCGGCGTTGATTACGGCGAAGCCGTGGATCACTACCTGAAAGCGATCAAGAAGGCGACCGTCAAGATCATGTCCAAGATGGGCATCTCGACGATCCAGAGCTACCGCGGCGCACAGATCTTTGAGGCGATCGGC
>DAINDD010000008.1:25475-30819 GCA_036732045.1 Chloroflexota bacterium | reverse complement strand
GCCTTGCGCCGGGCTTCGTCGACCGATACTTCACGAACACCGCCTCGCGGATCGCTGGCATCGGCATCGAAGAGGTCGCGCTGGACACGCTGTACCACCACAAGCGCGCCTTCCCGGACCGCGAGGGCGGGCTGAAGGAGCTGCTCTGGGGCGGCCAGTACCAGTGGCGCAGAGACGGCGAGTTCCACCTCTTCAACCCCGAGACCGTCTTCAAGCTGCAGCACTCCACCCGCACCGGCCAGCAGGACATTTTCCGACAGTACACGCGAATGGTGGACGACCAGGCCGAGCGCCTCTGCACCCTTCGCGGCCTCTTCGAAATCAAGTCGGACCGCGACCCCATCCCAGTCGACGAAGTAGAGCCGGTGGAAGACATGTTCCGCCGTTTCGCCACGGGCGCGATGAGCTACGGCTCGATCAGCGCGGAGGCGCACGAGACGCTGGCGATCGCGATGAACCGGATCGGCGGCAAGTCCAACACCGGCGAGGGCGGAGAAGACCGCCGCCGCTTCACCCCCGACGAGAACGGCGACCTCCGCCGCTCTGCGATCAAGCAGGTCGCCTCTGGCCGATTCGGCGTCACGAGCGAGTACCTCGTAAACGCGGATGAGCTGCAGATCAAGATGGCCCAGGGCGCCAAGCCCGGCGAGGGCGGCGAGCTCGCTGGCTACAAGATTTACCCCTGGATCGCGCAGGTCCGCGGGACCACGCCGGGCGTCGGACTCATCAGCCCGCCGCCGCACCACGACATCTACTCCATCGAAGACCTGGCGCAGCTCATCCACGACCTCAAGAACTCCAACCCGCGCGCCCGCATCAACGTCAAGCTCGTTGCCGAGATTGGCGTCGGCACAGTCGCCGCTGGCGTTGCCAAGGCCAAGTCGGACGTCGTCTTGATCAGCGGCCACGACGGCGGTACCGGCGCCAGCCCGCTAACCTCGATCAAGCACGCCGGCATCCCCTGGGAGCTTGGTCTCGCCGAGACTCAACAGACGCTGGTACTGAACAACCTGCGGGACCGAATCGTCGTCCAGACGGACGGCCAAATGAAGACGGGCCGCGACGTCGTTATCGGCGCGCTGCTGGGTGCGGAGGAATATGGCTTCGCCACCGCGCCGCTGGTCGTCCTCGGCTGCATCATGATGCGCGTCTGCCACCTCGACACTTGCCCAGTCGGCATCGCCACGCAGAACCCGGTGCTGCGGGAGAAGTTCGAGGGCCAGGCCGAGCACGTCGTCAACTTCTTCCGATTCATCGGTGAGGAGATCCGCGAGTACCTGGCCGCGATGGGCTATCGCAGCATCGACGAGATCGTCGGGCGCAGCGACCTGCTGGACATGCGCCGCGCGATCGAGCACTACAAGGCGCGCGGCCTCGACTTCTCGGCGATCTTCTACCGCCCGGAGGCCGGCCCGGAGGTCGCGCGGCGCTGCATCACGACGCAAGACCACGGCCTCGACAAGGCGCTCGACCAGCAACTGCTGCCGCTGGCCGCGCCCGCGCTCGACGACAAGACGCCGGTCACGATCGAGATGCCGATCCGCAACGTACACCGCACTGTCGGCACGATTCTGGGCAGCGAGCTGACCCGCCGCCACGGCTTCGACGGGCTGCCCGACGACACGATCACGCTGCGGTTCACCGGGTCGGCTGGCCAGAGCTTCGGCGCCTTCGTCCCGCACGGCATCACACTCTGGCTGGAGGGCGACTCCAACGACTATATCGGCAAGGGGCTGTCCGGCGGCAAGATCATCGTGCAGCCACCGCGCGAGGCGACCTTCGTGCCGGAAGAGAACATCCTGATTGGCAACGTCGCCCTCTACGGCGCCACCAGCGGAATGATGTTCGTGCGCGGCGTCGCCGGCGAGCGCTTCGCCGTCCGCAACTCCGGCGCTATGGCGGTGGTCGAAGGGATCGGCGACCACGGCTGCGAGTACATGACCGGCGGCCGCGTCGTCGTCATTGGCCACACCGGGCGCAACTTCGCGGCCGGTATGAGCGGCGGCATCGCCTACGTCTACGACCGTGATGGCGACTTCGACATCCGCTGCAACAAGGAGATGGTCGACCTGGAGAAGCTCGACGACTCCGAGGACATCGATCTCGTCCACGGCCTCCTCGAACGGCACCGCGAGTACACCGGCAGCACCGTCGCCGACGGCCTCCTGCGCCAGTGGCCCGCCGTCACCGCCAAGTTCGTCAAGATCATGCCACGCGACTTCAAGCGCGTCCTCCTCGAACAATTGGCGGCGAGCCGGGACGTGCAGGCCGCGCCCGCCAAGACGAACGGCAAGAAGGCCAACGGCAGCAAGGCCAAGGCCAAGACGAACGGAACGAAGGCCGCGCGTGGGTAAGCCCACCGGTTTCATGGAGTTCGCGCGGGAGACGCCCAAGCGCCGCCCGGTCGGCGACCGCGTCCACGACTGGCTGGAGGTCTACACGGACTTCCCAACCCAGACGCTGCGCGATCAGGCCGCGCGCTGCATGGACTGCGGCATCCCGTTCTGCCATCAGGGCTGTCCGCTCGGCAACATCATCCCGGACTGGAACGATCTCGTGTACAAGGACCAGTGGCGCGAGGCGATCGACCGCTTGCACGCAACCAACAACTTCCCGGAGTTCACCGGCCGCCTCTGTCCCGCTCCGTGCGAAGCCGCTTGCGTCCTCGGCATCAACAGCGATCCGGTCACGATCAAGCAGGTCGAGCTGACGATCGTCGAGCACGCCTTCAAGGCTGGCTGGATCCACCCTGAGCGCCCGGAACGCATCACCGGCAAGCGCGTCGCCGTCGTCGGCTCCGGACCCGCCGGCCTCGCCGCGGCGCAGCAGCTGGCCCGCGCCGGTCACGCCGTCACCCTGTACGAGCGCGACGACCGCATCGGCGGCCTCCTCCGCTACGGTATTCCCGACTTCAAGATGGAGAAGTGGACGATCGACCGCCGCCTCGAGCAGATGGCCGAGGAATGCGTCGTTTTCAAGCCGAGCACCAACGTTGGCAAAGACATCGACGGCCGCGATCTGCTCGCCGAGTACGACGCGATCTGCCTGACCGGCGGCGCCACCCAGCCGCGCGACCTGCCTGTCCCCGGCCGCGAGCTGAATGGCGCCTACTTTGCGATGGAGTACCTGCCGCTCCAAAACCACCGCGGCGCCGGCGACGAGATTCCCGACGAGCAGTTCATCTCCGCCGCCGGCAAGCGCGTGATCATCCTCGGGGGCGGCGACACGGGCGCGGACTGCCTCGGCACCGTCCACCGTCAAGGCGCGAAGTCCGTGATCCAGATGGAGATCCTGCCGCGGCCGCCCGAGCACCGCGCCTCCGACGCCCCCTGGCCGACGTATCCCAACGTCTATCGCGTCTCCTCCGCCCACGAGGAAGGCGGCGACCGCGAGTACAGCATCGCGACCAAACACCTCTCTGGCGAAAACGGCCTGCTCAAGAAGCTGCACGGCTGCCACGTCGAGTTCGTCCGCGAGGACGGGCGCATGGTGATGAAGGACGTGCAAGGCAGCGAGTTCGAGGAGGAAGTCGACCTCGTGCTACTGGCGATGGGCTTCACCGGCCCCGAGCGTTATCTGACGGACCAGCTCGGCGTCGAGCTGAACGAGCGTGGCAACGTGAAAGCGGACAAGGACAAGATGACGAACGTCCCCGGCGTCTTCACCGCCGGCGACATGACGCGCGGCCAATCGCTCATCGTCTGGGCGATCCAGGAAGGCCGCACCGCCGCCCGCGGCATCGACCGCTACCTCATGGGCGAAACACCGCTCCCAGGCAACTAGCGCACAACACCGTCAGACCTACCGAGCCGCCGTCACACCGAACGCCTCCGGGTGCGGCGTCACGTCCCGGAAACCGGCCTCCTTCAGACGGCGCACGACGCTGCGGGTCACGCTGCCGCTACTCTTGCTCGCTGGGTCGCCTATGTAGTGGAAGAGCTTGCCGCCGCGCGAGAGGATGCGCAGCATCCGAGCGTACAACTCGCCGGAATACAGCTCGCCGGCCAGGCTGAACTGCGGCGGGTCGTGGATGATGCAGTCGAACGCCTCATCGCGGAAGCCGTTGACGACATCGAAGCTATCGCCTAGCAACTGCTCGATCTTCGGGCTCTCGAACAGCTCCTTCGACCACGGATTTAGCCACGCGATGGCGAGCACCGCCGGATCGAGCTCGATCGTGATCACCCGGCGCGCGCTGCGTGAGGCGTGGCACGCCGTGTAGCCGAGGCCCGTCGTTGTATCGAGCACGCGGCCGGAGATAGGGGCGATGGCGCGGACCTTCGTCAGCGTATCCTGATACGGGTTGCTGCCCTTGATGCGGTGCATGGCGATGCCGGAGATGAGGATCGTGGGTGCGGCCGGAGTCGGGTACAGCGTGACCACGCGGCCGGTGTCCTCGGAGAATGTTTGGATCTTCTCGAACGACTCGCCGTCCACCAAGAAGCAGCCGGTCTCGTTCGCCGCGGCCTCCTCGATCGCAGCCCACCGAACGATGCGGCCGTCCGGCAGCGCGACGCCCACGTCTGTCAGGTCAGCGTGGATCTGCGTAAGGTTCAGGTCGACCGAGGTGCGGACCTGCGTTTCGCCGGCCTTCCGCGCCCGCAGAAGCGGTTGCGCCTGGTAGTGCGACAGGATGATGCGCGTGGCCACGACAGACGTCAGTGTAGCCGGTTGCGCCAGCGCTCCCCGTTGAGCAAGGGAGCATTTGAGCATGAGAGGATCCGCTCAAGCGCATGTCGCTCTCGTGCTGTCACGCGCGGTCAGGCCGCCGCCCCGTGCTAAAATCCGGGCCATGCCAGCATTCCAGCCGGACGTCGCCCGCCTGCGAGACGTAGTGCAGGCGCTCATCGAAGAGCACCACTTGCCCGGCGTCGGCATCGGCGTCGTGCAGGGCGGTGAGTTGACGCACACCGAGGGCTTCGGTCACGCCGATATCGCCGCGGCCAAACCCTACACGCCGGACGCGCGCCACCGCATCGGTTCGATTACGAAAACGATGGTCAGCCTCTGCCTGATGGCGCTCGTCGACGAAGACCGCCTCTCGCTCGAGAGTCGCGTGGCCGATTTGCTGCCCGACATCGAGTTCAAGGGGCACGGCGAGACGCTCACTGTCTGGCATCTGCTCACTCACACCAGCGGCATCGGCGAGGCGCCGAACTCCGAGGACCTCAAGAAGCCGTTTGACCTGCTGTTCTACGAGACGGACCCAAACGTCCCGCTGGCCGAGCTCTACACCGACGGCATCACCATCGAGGCGCCGCCCGGCACGAAGTACGCCTATGCCAACCACGGCTTCGCGCTGCTCGGCGAGATCGTCTCGCGGACGGAAGAGGCGCCGCTCGCC
>DAINDD010000008.1:0-25465 GCA_036732045.1 Chloroflexota bacterium | reverse complement strand
CCGGCGTGATGGAGCGCCGCGTCTTCGAGCCGCTGGGCATGACATCAAGCGACCTGGCCGACCGGCCGCACTCCGACCTGGCACGCGGCTACTCGCAGGCGCCCACGCCGCAGGACCGTGCGATGCTTGACCTGCTCGGCGTGCAGCTCGAGTCCGACGACCCGGTGGACGGCTGGAACCTGCCCGGCAAGTTCGTGCCAGTCTGGGGCAACGGTGGCGCCGGCGCTGTGCAGTCCACCGTTACCGACATGGGCCGTTACGCCTCGACGCTCCTCCGCGGCTCGTCCGGCATCGTCAGGCCGGAAACGTTCGCGGCAATGACGTCCGACCAGTGGCGCCCGGACAAGCGGCTGCCTGGCTGGGGCCTCGGCTTCGGCGTGCGCGGCAGTGGACGGCTGCGGCGGTTCGGGCACGGCGGCTCCGTCTTCGGCGGCTGGAACAGCCAGCTCACAGTCTTCCCCGAGCTCGACGCGGCGCTGATCATCCACCTCAATCTCTACTCGGAGTCGTTCGATCGACTCTTCGCGCCGCCGCTCATCGAAGCCTTCCTCGGCTCCAGCGACGAGCTGCCGCCGGCGATGGCGACCGACCCGCGTATCCTCGCTACTGCGCCCGGCGTGTACGAGCTGACGATGCCAGGACCGCTGACGAACTTCCGGCCGCAGTTCAATTGCGGTCGCGTCCAGATTTCCGACAAGGACGGTGAGCTTGTCATGCACTCGCGGCGAGGCGCGTGGAAGACCGGAGTCCGTCTGCTGCCGGTGCCTGCGGACGAGCGTGACTTCTTCGCCGTCGACATGCCCGGCGAGCCGGTGGCCTACATGGCGATGCTGCTGGACGAGACCGGCGCAGTCTCGGGCCTGCGCTTCCAGCAGATCGTGGACATGTACCGAAACCCGGACATCGCCCCGTGGACGTGATCACCGGCCGCGCCCTCCGCATCGAGAGCGACGGCCCGGCGCTGGAGGCGCTGCTGCACCTGCCAGAAGAGGGTGCGCCCCCATTTCCAGGCATCGTGCTCTGCCACCCGCACCCGCTCTACAGCGGCGATATGTACAACAACGTCACCGGCGCGATCGTGCGAGCGGCGATGGGCGTCGGTGTGGCGGCGTTGCGGTTCAACTTTCGTAGCGTCGGCGAAAGCGAGGGCAGGTACGCCGGCGGCGAGGGCGAGCAGGATGACGTCCGCGCGGCGCTGGGCTCCCTCCGCGCGCAACCTGAGGTCGATCCGGAGCGAGTTGCGCTTGGCGGCTACTCCTTCGGCGCGGTGATGGCGTTCCGGGTCGCCGCCTCAGGCGACGAGCTGGCGTCGCTGCTCGGCATCTCACTGCCGACACCGCTCGGCAACTTGGCCGGGATGCACGCCTCGGAGCCGATTCTGATGACCTCGGGCGACCGCGACGAGTACTCCGACGTCGGCGTGCTCGCCGAATTCAAGGCGTCGCTGGGTGAGCAGGCTGAACTCGTGACCGTGCCCGGCGCCGACCACTTCTGGTGGGGATCCGCCGACCGGCTGATCGAAATAGTCGGCGGCTTCCTTCGTCGGACGCTGCTATCATGACGCCAGAATGAGTCTTCGTCCGTAGGCATAGACCTTCAGGTCTGTCCGACCCACGCCCGCGAAGAGCAACAAACGGCAGACCGCCCCGTCACAGCCGCCATAACAACCAACGGAAGGAATCATCCGATGCCCGAAGAACAGGTCACGATCCTCGTCCGTCAGAACGGCCCCCTGCGGGTTTATGGCACCGCCAGGCTCGTCGACGCCGACGGCAACGAGTACGAGGTGCCGCCGGGCGAATGGTTCTCGCTCTGCCGTTGCGGCCACTCCAGCCGTAAGCCCTTCTGCGACTCGACGCACAAGACGATCGATTTCAAGGCGGAAAGCGTCGCGCAGGCACCCCCGCAGGTGGAGTAACCCCTACGTAATCGTCAGCGGAAGCCGCTGCTCGCATAGCGGGCAGGCGCCGGGCGGGTAAGCCGGGAGGTCCAGCGTCAGGCAGGCGAAGAGAGGCACACCGAAGTCGATCTTGCCCCCGCTTCGGTCGATGATCGCAGCCACGCCGGCTGGCTCTCCACCAAGGCGGCGCACCGCATCGAGAACGTCATGAATACTGCCGCCAGTCGTCAGCACGTCATCCACGACCAGGACCCGCTCGCCGGGCGCGATCGTGAAGCCGCGCTTAAACGAGCGTCTGCCTGCCTCATCCTTCTCGGCGAAGATGCTACGCACTGCCAGGTGCCGCGCAACTTCGTAGCTGACGAGCAGACCGCCCGTCGTCGGCCCGGCCACTAGCGCGGATCGCAGCGCCTTCGCCCAGCCCGCGATCATCGCACAAAGAGCGTCGGTCTGCGGCGGGCGCTCCAGCAGGCGAAACTTTTCGACGTAGACGCCGGAGTGCTTTCCGGACGAGAGCTGGAAGTGGCCCTCCAGCATGGCGCCAGCCTCACGCAGCAACCGTTGTGCGTCTGCCTGCGCTCCGGTTTGTCCGCTCACTGGCCGCGAACAGCCGTCGGTGTCGGGGTGGGGGCCGGAGTCGGCGTCGGCGCGGGGCTTGGGCTAGCACCGGAGCCGACGCCCTGGGCGAAGCTCACGCTGTGGTTGGGGGCCAGGCCGATGTTCGGCGAGCCCGCTTCCCAGTACGTGACGAAGGTCTTGCCGACGATGTTCTCCTTCGGAACGAGCCACCCCTGGCGCGAGTCGCTGCTATTCTGGCGGTTGTCGCCCATCACGAAGTAGCAATCGTCGGAGCCGCACTGCTCGTGGGCGGCTGCGCTTCCGGAAGCGGGGATATTGTACGTGCAGGACTGGCTGCAGTTCGTCGTCCCCTGAATGTAGGGCTCCTCCAGCTTCTTGCCGTTGACTGACACGACTCCCAACGCGTTATCGATGGTAACCGCGTCTCCGGGCAGGCCGATGACGCGTTTGATGAAGTCACGGCTCGGACTAGTCGGCGCGGCAAAGACGATGACGTCGCCGCGTGAAGGCCCGCCCAGTAGATGATGGACGGGGTTGGAGCCGGCGTCGAAGAAGGGCAGCCAGTTGAACATGCTCAGGTCCAACTCGGCGTAGCTCAGCTTATTGACGATCAAATACTCGCCGTTCTCCAGGCTCGGATTCATGCTGGCGCCTTCGACGCGGAAGTTCTGGAACGAGCCCCGCACGGCGAGGAAGATCAGCGCCGCCAGCAGCAGCGTTTCGGCGAGCTCGCGGACGGTGACAACCCAGCGGCGCTCCGCCGGCAACGTGATCGTGCCTTCGCGCAGGCGGCGCTGCGCCTCCGTCAGTTGCTCCTCGTAGTACGGTTGCTGGACGGTCGGGAACGTGGGTACAGCCACAGCCGCCGCAGCCGCTTGCGGGTCGTGGCGGTTGAAAACGTACGGATCCTCGCTTGCGGGCGGGGGCTGGTAGCCGAATAGCGGATCGCTACCGGCAGCCGGGCTAGGGGGCGCGGCCGGACCCCAATCGCCAAACAGGGGATCGTAGACCGGACGCTGGCTCGCCTCCACCTCAGTACGGCCAAAGCCGTCCAGCTCATCGAATCGTGTCATCCACCAACCATTATAGAGGTGCCCTTCCCTAAGGCATAAGCGCCCGGTGAAGAAATTCGTTACGGCGGCCGCTCGTGCCTGCCGGGACCGTCGGGGCGGGTAGAATGTCGGCAAGTGGTACCAAGGCCCGACGAAGCCGATCTGCTGGCCCGCGTGCGCGGGGAGGATCTCGCCGCGTTCAACCTCCTTGTAGAGCACTACCAGACAGCCGTGTTCAACCTCTGCCTGCGAATGCTTAGCACGCCGCAGACCGCGGAGGACGCGACGCAAGAGGCGTTCATTGCGGCCTACCGCCATCTGGACAAGTTCCGCGGCGGCAGCTTCCGCTCGTGGCTCTTCCGCATCGCCGCCAACGCCTGCTACGACGAACTGCGCCGCCGCAAGGCCCGCGCCACATCCTCGCTCGATGAGCCGGCCGGCGAAGGCGAGCGCCGGTTCGACCCCCCGGACCCCTCGCCCTCTCCCGACGACCGCGCCGAGCAGGCTGAGCTTCGCGAAGTGCTGGCCCGCGCGCTCGCCGCGATCCCGGTCGATCAGCGGCTGGCCGTCACGCTCTGCGACGTGCAGGGCCTGGACTACGCCGAGATCGCCGAGGTCATGCAATGCTCCCTGGGCACCGTCAAGTCGCGCATCGCTCGCGGGCGGCTTCGGCTGCGGGCGATCCTCCTGGCGCAGCAGGAACTTTTGCCGCCCCAGTTTCGTCCTACAAGTGAGAAGACATGAGGTTATCGATTTTCAACCGTCACCCGCGCGAGGAGCTCTCGGCGTTCCTTGACGGCGAGATCATGCCCCTCCGCACCGAGGCGATGCAGGCGCACCTCGCCTCCTGCCCGTCCTGCCGCGCCGAACTGGAAGCGATGCGAGAGCTCAAGGCAGGGCTCGCGACGATTCCGGAAATAGCTGCACCGCGCTCCTTTGCACTGACACCGGAGATGGCTTCCCGCCCCTTACGCGAGAGGGAGAGGGCGGCTGTGCCCGTCCGCGCTAAGGCGATGGCGAACGGGATGCGGCTCGTCGGCGCCGGGATGACACTCGCACTGGTACTTGTGCTCGTGCTGGACTTTACGGGCAGCGGGACGACGGGCGGCAGCGCCCCAGGCGCAGCCAATGTACAGCAGTTTGCCGCGACGCAAAACAGCGACTCTTTGTCCGCTGCGGGCGGCAATGCGACCGCGCCGACGCCGGCCCCAGCCCACAACGATCTCAGCGACGGCTCTGCACCGGCGTCTTTCCCGACCGGGTCACCACTACCTGGAGGCTCATCGTCCGAGGGCGGCGCTATCGCCGAGAGTCCGGCGACGCCCGGCGTCGCACCGGCGCCCAGCGGTGAAGCGCCCTCACCCGCTATCGTGCAGACGGACGCATCCCCCTCGGCCGACAAGAGCGTCGGCGGGACTACGGAGGGTCCGCCCACGAACGCGCCCGCAGCACTCAACGCCCAGCCGTCGGTTTTCGGCGCTCAGCAACCATCGGCGGCCTCGACCGGCACCGGCGGTGGCGTCGACGTCCTGCTCCTGGTCGCATTGGCCCTCGCCGCCGGCATCGTTGCGACGGTGACGGCCAGTTTCGTCCTGCCGCGTCTCGACCGGGAAGACGTTTAGCGGAACTTTTCCGGCGGCCCTTCCGTCCGTACAGTGGAACCAGGAAAGATCAGAGGAGGCAAACGATGAAAATCAGCGCATTACTCGCCATCGCCACCACAATCGTGACGGCCGCCGTCTTCGCGGCCTGCGGCGGCAGCGACGCCAGCACCAGTGGCAACCAGACGTCCCAGATCAAGACGCAGCACGGGCTGGCCGTCGCCGCTCTTGCCGCCGACTTCGCCCGATCGTCGAGCTCGACGACCAACACCACCGCGAACAGCGCCTCGCTGCCGGCGTCGCAGACCGGCCAGAGCGGCGTGAATATTAGCGGTGGCTCGGCGGCTGCGGACATCAGCAAGTCCGCAGCGGGCAGCTCCAGCCTAGCAGCAGGCGCTCCGCAAGCGGCGACCAGCAACAGCACCGGCATCACGGTCCAGGGCTACGGCATGGCCACGGCCGACGCCGACAGCGCCATCGTCCAGTTCTACTTCTCCAACTATAGCAACATCGTGCCGCCCGTTCCCGTGCCGCTGCCCGGCGCGAACGGCTCTTCCGGCAGTGCACCGAGCGACGTGAAGCCGACTGTTGCCACCGGCACCGCGAGTCCGATCACGCAAGCCGACCTCCAGCCGGTCATCGATGCGCTCACCAACGCCGGGGTCGCTGCGGCCGACATCCAGTTCTCCGGCCAGGGCTATTACGGCACGTATTCCGCCAGCGCCACGCTGACCGCCACCATCAAGACGATCAGCATCGTCGATAGTGCGGTGAAGGCCGCCCAGAGCGCCTCCGCGAACCTGACCAACATTACCCTGCAGAGCACGAACGTCAGTTACACGCTGCAGGACTGCAAGTCCCTGGAAAGCGCAGCAATGAAGGCCGCAGTGGCTGACGGGGGCGAGCGCGCTGGCCTCCTGGCGGACGCGCTCAGCGTGAAGCTGGGCAACGTGACAGGCGCCTCCGACTACAGCTACAGCCCCGCCGGCGTCCCTTGCAGCAGCAACTTCTACGGCCCATACCCCATGCCCTACGGCGTCGCCTACGACTCGATCAAGAGCGGCGGCAGCACCAGCAGCAGCGTTCAGGTGGTCGCCCAGATCAGCGTGACCTACGCAATGCAATAACCCCAACCGGGGCGACCTCCAATCGGGGGCCGGATCAACGTCCGGCCCCCGATTCTTTTGCGGCAGGCCGGCGTTAAGATTGATGCAATCGCTGCCAGGAGGAATGCGTGAAGCTCGCAGCCGTCGTCCCGGCGCTGTTCGTCCTCATCTCGCTCTGCGGCTCGCCCGTACCGGCACCGCCCGGCTCGGTCTCCGGAGTCGCCTTCTACGACGCCAACCGCAACGGCATCCACGACAGCTGCGACCGTCCTCTGGCGCTGGCGACCGTCGTCGCAACGGCGGCCGACGGCAAGGCAGAAACGTCGACGAGCGGTCCGGATGGAACGTTCCACATCGACAAAGTTGACCCCGGCCTAGCGCGGGTCACCCTCGCCGCGCCGGACGGCGAGGTCTGGCACACGACAACGGTCGCGGCGGACGGGATCCCGGGCGCGATCGTCCAGGTCAAGGACCTCCGCGACAGCGGCGGCGTCGAGATCGGCGCGACGAGCCCTTCTCCGCTGTCCAGCACACGGATCTCGGTCTCCGGCGTCATCTTCAACGACTACAACGGCAACGGTCAGATCGACAAGGACGAGTGCGGCATCCCGCAGTCCTGGGCCTACGTCTCCGGAAACGAGGGGAAGACCAGCGGCACTAGGTTCGACTCCGGTCCGTCCGGCGGCAACTACTTCTTCTACGGCCTCGACGCTGCCGGCACTGTGCACCCCAACCTGCCTGGCCCCGGCTGGGTGGCGACGACCGGCGGCCCCGGCGGTGACCCCTGCTCCCGGGGAATCGTCCCCACTTCCTGGAACGGCACCACCGTCTACGAAGCGAACATCGGCTTCAAACGGGATACCACCACTGGCTCCTTCACCGGCACGGTCTTCGACGACCGGAATTCGAACGGCGTTCGAGACGCTGGCGAGGTTGGCGTGCCTGGCGTTGAGTTGTTGCTGAATCCCAACGACGCGGGCTGTGGATTGTCCGGCCCCAGCAACACAACTACAGATTCGACCGGGCAGTTCGTGTTCAACGGCGTCCAAGCCGGAAGCTACCAGCTGGCGATCCCTCAGAACTTAAGCCGACACGACAACCAGATTATCTCCCTGGACTACCCGCCACACCAGTACACCGTAGCCCCTGCAGGCCTCGCCGCCGATATCCCGGCCCGCATCCAGCCTGCAGGTTATATCAATGCCCAGTTGTTCAACGACGACAACGGCAACGGCCAATGGGATACCGGCGAAGACCCGGCGCTATACGTTGACGTCTGCCTTTCCAACGCTCCGCAGAACGTATCACCCTGTACCACATCGGATGACACCGGCCTCGCTGTGTTCGGGCCCGTCCCAACCGGCAACTACTCGATAGAAATTGGTCGCGGCTTTAGCGGCCCTATGGTGGCCCGCGTCCAACTGGATGCACCGGACAGCGTCTCGGTCGATGTGCCAGTGGGCTTCGAACCGACGCCAACATTCGTCGCCAATTCGGGCTACCGCATCCCATCGCCAGGAGTAATCCCCTCCGGCGGGGCGGCGCAGACGATAACGACCTGCTACTCCGATCCCGGCTGGGTGCAACGCCCGTTCGAGGACGGCTATGACCCGGCGCAACCGTTCTACGCCTCGTGGAAGGTGGACGAAGCGGCGGCGCGCACGATCTATGGTCTCGGCATCTACGCGGCAACGCCAACGAACACCCCGTACACCTACGTCTGGTCCGCTATCGCCGGCCTGCCATGGCGAGAGCCCCCAGGCTGCGACCCTTTGCAGACGAATGGGCCGACGCCAATCTATGATCTGGTTGGTTTGGAGCCGATCAGCGCCGTCGCCGATCAGGGCGCTACGCAGATCACCGTGCAACCGGCGAACCACGGGCTCTACGGCATTAGTCTTTCTCCAAAGCTCCAGTTGAACGGGAACGGGCAAACCCCGGCCAAGCACGTCCTCTTCGTCGACGAATCCGCCACGCCTATCACTCACTGCGACGCTCTTGGCGTCTGCCAGCGCTATTAGCCGTATACGAGAGCGCCGCCGCGGGCTAGACTGTGCCCCGGAACGATACGCACGTGCAGGTCTGAAGACGCTGCAGCTACAGGAGGTCGCAGGACATGGCAGGACGCCTCGAAGGTAGAGTCGCAATCGTAACCGGCGCCGGGCGCGGGATCGGCCGCGAGGAAGCGCTGACGCTGGCGAGCCAGGGCGCGGCGGTCGTTGTCAACGACCCCGGCGTCGGCCCGGACGGTACCGGCCACGACGATGGGCCGGCCGACCAAGTCGTCGCCGAGATCAAGGCGAAGGGTGGGCAGGCCGCGGCCAACCACGGCAACGTCACCAGCTTCCAGGACGGCGAGGCGATGGTCCAGCAGGCACTGGATGTCTTTGGCCGGCTCGATATCCTGGTCAACAACGCCGGCATCCTCCGCGACCGCATGATCTTCAACATGAGCGAGGAGGAGTGGGACGCCGTCATCGCCGTCCACCTCAAGGGCCACTTCACCGTCACCCGCCACGCCTGTGTTCTCTTCCGGCAGCAGCGGAGCGGCCGCATCATCGGCACGTCCAGCACGTCCGGCCTCGGCAACATGGGCCAGGCCAACTACGCCGCCGCGAAGGAGGGGATCGCCGGCCTCATCCGCACCCTCGCCCGCGACATGGGCAAGTACGGCGTAACTGCCAACGCCATCCGGCCCTTCGCGGCCACCCGCCTGACGGTGAGCGAGGAGATGATGCAGGCGCGGGAGCGTGCCCGCTCCGCGGGTGTCCCGCGCGCATCGTCAACGGAAATCAGCGAGCTCGATCCAGCGGCTGTCGCGCCGCTGGTCACGTACCTGTGCACCGATGAAGCGCAGAACATCAACGGGCGCGTCTTCATCGTCGGCGGGCGCCAGGTCGGCATCTACCCGGAACCCGAGCCGTACCGGACGATCTACTCGCCAGGCAAGTACTGGTCCCTCGATGAGTTGGCCGAGATCTTCCCCCGCACGATTGGCCGCGGCATTAAGAATGAGTGGGAGAACGTAGGCAAGGCGTAGCGCAACGAATCTGACAGTTGCCGGTTCTGGGTTGTTGGTTCTAGGTTCTTGCGGCGCACGAACGTGGTAGAACCTAGAACTCAGAACCTAGAACCTGCGCGGCGTTAATCGCTTTTACAGGGGCAGATGCGCCCGCACGAGGTTGAGCGCCGCGCCGGGCCGCCGTGCCGTCACCCACCCCAGCGTCGCCATCGCCGGCAGCGAGCGCGCCAGCCGCAAGAGCACTCGCGAGGGGTAGTCGATGTCGGCGTGCGTCGCGGCCAGCGCCTGCAGCTTCGGGCCGCGCAGCGCGCGCACCACCCGATCGACCTGCGAATCACTCAGCGCCAAGCCGAAGTGCCGCAAGTGCCACGACTTTCGCAGCTCGCGGCCGATCTCACGCTGCCAGCCCCGCTCGTACGATGCGAGCAGCTTCGCGCTGAAGTCGCCGCTCGCAAACGCCTTCTCGACCGTCGCCGAGGCGTGGCGGGCAGCGACAAGGCTAGTGTAGATGCCGCCGCCTGAGAATGGCTTGACCTGCCCCGCCGCGTCACCGACCAGCAGCACGTTGTCGTCGAAGGACCGCGGAGCGAACGTCAGCGGGATCGTGCCGCCGTACATCCGGCACGGCTCGATGCTTGCGAAGAGCGCCGGAAACGCCAGTGCGAGCCGCCGGTAGCACTCGATCGGCTTCTCGCGGCCACTGGAACCGATGCCGACACGCACGACGCCGTCGCCGGTGGGGATGATCCAGCCAAACCAGCCCGGTGCCAGGTCGCGCCCGACGAACACGTGCACGAAATCGTCTCGCCACTCGGCTCCCGCGCCCGGCGAGAGCCGTCCTTCGATGCCCAGGTTGTACGCGTACTCCGCCGGCCGCGGCATGCCCAGCGTTCGCGCCACCCGAGAGTGCGCCCCGTCCGCGCCGACGACCATGCGCGCCGTCATCGTGGAGTCACGACCGTCGGTCTGCACGTGAAGCTTGACGTGCGAGTTCTCGCGCTCAACGCTGGTGAGCCGCGCGCGCACCAGCTCCGCGCCGGTTTGCTGAGCCTGCTCGGCGAGCGTCCGGTCCCACTTCACGCGGTCGATGGCGACGGCTTGCGTCTTCTCGCCGCCGAGTGCCGCCTGGCTCCCCGACTGCGCGTGCACGAAGGCGCCGGTGATGCTGTGGATCGCCGCCTCTTCGCCGATCTCCGCCTCCCGCAGCGTGCGCAGCGAGATCAGCCCCGAGCAGTGCGAAGGCACCCCAACGGCCCGATGCTCCTCGAGAAGGCGCACACGCAGCCCGCTCTGCGCCAGGTTGCGCGCCGTCCGCGAGCCCGCAGGCCCCGCGCCGATAACGGCGATGTCGCAGTCGAATGTCATACCGGTCGATTATAGGCGGGAACGCCAGCCTCCCGCGATCCGCGGTCGCCGGTCAGTGCCCCCACTGGTGGGGGTCAGGCTTCCGCCTGACAGTGGCGGGGAGAGCGAAGCGATCAGTTCGACTGGACCGGCGCAACGGTCTCTGCCGACGCCGCGGACAACAGCGCCTGGTCCAGGCGCGCGCACTCGACACACAGCCGGTAACCCTCGGCGCCGGCGCGGCGATCATGTTCCGGGATGTCGCGGCCGGAGAAGCATCTGTCATTATCGTGATGAACGCGGTTCTCGACCGGCCTCTTGGCCTGCTGAACGGAATGGAACGCTGGCACATTGGACATCTGGGTAAACTCCTCGCACTGCGCTCCCGACCGCACGTCAAGCGCTGGTACATTGTACGCCTTAGCGCGCGACGGCAATGGCGCCGGCAACGGGTAGCGCACCGCGCCCTCCTGCTACAGCCCGCCGACCGGGAACACCTCGGCGGGCGGTATCTGCATCCCGTCGTAGTCGTCGTACGTCCACCCCAGCGTCTGCTCCAGCGGCCAGCGGAAGGCGTTCCAGTAAACCTGCGGCGCCGGCCCTGTGCAATAACGGCGGAACGTCTCGAACGGGAACGACTGGTGGTAGCGCGCGATGGTGAAGCTACTGAAGTACAGCGGATAGTCCGGCCCCAGCGTCTCTCGAATGCGCTGACCGACATCCGCCGCCGCTTCCGGGTGGCCTTTGAACTCGGACTCGACGTCCCGCGCGAGGAACTCCGCGCCTCGCCGGACAGGTAGCCCCAGACGCCGACGCCGCGCGCCTTCGGCCGCCGGCAGACGTCGTGGAACGATAGCCTCTGGTCGAACCAATAGCCGCCATCGGAGCCGCCTTCAGCCGATCAGCCACCGCCTGCGGGTCGCCGCCGTCACAGCGCCGCCAGTTCCAGATCCAGATCCATTTCCCTGCGAGAACATCCGCCACGTCCACCACCTCCCCGTGCGAGCAGGATGCGCGCTCGGACAGGTGAAAAGGGGCAAACGGCAGAATGGCGCAGCCACCAGTTGGCGGGCACTGCTCGACGGCTATACTCTTCTGGAAGCCAAGGAGGCCCCGTGTGAAGGATGAGATGAAGCTCGTCCCCTACGACAACCCCGAGCCAAGAACGGGCAGCGCCGGCGACTGGTGGGCGCTCGGCAAAGTCGAGAGTGCGGTCCAGAACCCCGACGGGTCTATGCGGACGTTCAGCGTCGAGGTCGGCATCTCGCTTGCCCCGAGGGGTGATTACCTGCACTGCGAGGCCGACTTCTGGAAGCTCGTCGGCGAAAAGCTGCCCGACATCGCACGCATCATCGCCGCGGGCGGCCGCGCTCACTAAACGAGTATACTAGCGTCCGCTAACCCGAAAGGAGACCTCCCCATGTCCGAGTCCGGCCGAGCAGCCGTTTACACTGACGTCGGCAAGCCCTTTGAGATCCGCGAATATCCCGTTCCCCACCCGGCGGCAGACGGCCTCGTCGTCCGCGTCACGTCGGCGGGCATCTGCGGCTCCGACCTTCACGTTTGGCGCGGCGACATCCGCATCGCGATGATGGGCCCCGGCCCCCGCATCCTCGGCCACGAGATGACCGGCCGCGTCGCCAGGCTCGGCGCCAACGTCCGCACGGACTCGATGGGTCAGCCGCTCAAGGAGGGCGACCGCATCGTCTACCCCTACTTCACGCCCTGCCGCCGCTGCTACCAATGCCTGCGCGGCCAGTTCGCCGCCTGCCCGGTCAAATACGGCCCAACGCCGGTCTCCGACAACGCGCCCCACTTCTTCGGGGCCTACGCCGAGTACTACTACATGAAAGAGGCCGCATTCGTCTTCAAGGTTCCGGACGATCTTACGGACGAGATGGTGACGCCGGTCAACTGCGCGCTCTCCGAGGTAATCTACGGCCTGGGCAAGGCGGGCCTGCGCATGGGCGACAGCATCGTCATCCAGGGCGCGGGCGGGCTCGGCATCAACGCTACCGCTGTCGCGCGGGCCATGGGCGCCGGCACGATCATCGTGATCGACGGCGTGCCGGAGCGCCTCAAGCTCGCCAAAGAATGCGGCGCCGACGAGGTGGTCGACATTACGCAAGCAGCGACCGGGCCCGACCGCATCGCCAAGGTTATGGGCCTGACTGGCGGGCGCGGCGCGGACATCGTCGCCGAGTTCGTCGGGCGGCCCGAGGCGATCCCGGAGGGCCTGGCGATGGTGCGCGGTGGAGGCACCTACCTCGAGGTAGGCAACATCTCGCTCGGCAAGACGACGACGATCGACCCCTCGATGATGGTCTGGCAGAACAAGAGCATCGTCGCCGTCGTCATGTACGATCCGATCATCCTCTCCGTCGCTCTCGATTTCCTGGTCCGCAACAAGGACCGCTTCCCCCTGGCCAGCGTCGTCTCCGACAGCTTCCCGCTGGACAAGATCGACGACGCCTTTCAACAGGCCGAGTGGGAGGGCAAGCAGACGTCTGTGTCCCGCGCGGTGATCACGCCCTAAGCATGACGGCGTAGAGACGTCTCCGGGCGTCAGGCTACCGCGAGACGTTAGGGCCTACGCCAGGTCTTTGCGGTAGTAGTACTCGACGCTCTTGCTGGCGTCGTGCAGCTCGCGCGTCTTCCGGCCGCGGGCGTAACCCCGGCGCTCGTAGAGGCGGTGCGCGTCCTTGAACCGCGTGTCGCTCCAGAGCTCGACCGTGGCGGCGCCGCGGCTCATCGCCTCCACCTCGACCAGGCTGCAGAGCCGCGCGCCGAGGCCGTTCTTGCGCCAGTCCCTGTCCACGTAGAGCTTCTTCATCTCGACGTCGCCGCCCTGGTCGCCCGGCACGAGGCCCGCGCAGCCTACCAGGTGCCCGTTGCTCTCAGCGACCCAGAAGCGGCCACCGCGCTGCGCGTGGTTCGAGGCGATCGCCCGCAATTCCGGCGCTTCCTCATCGACGGCGAGCACGCAGCCGGGGTATTCGTTGTAGCACGCTTCGATCAGGTCTATCAGCCGCTCGGCGTCGTCATCCCGAGCTTCGCGTATCTTCAGTTGCATTGCGCCCCCAGTTCGAGCGGCACGATAACACCGGCCGCCTGACCAGTCAACGGAATCGACGCCCGGTTTGTGACTAGAGGCTGGGAAACGTGTTCCGGTCTCTTGTTCCCGCTTCGATATTCGTCATCTCCCGAACGTGCGTTTGACCTCGTCCAGGAAACCCGGCCGCATCACGACGTCGATGCCGGTCATCGCCAGCGCCTGTCCCACCTGCACCATGTTCTCGTGCGCCGCGTCCGTCGCGGACACTTCTGTGAAGCTGGCCGTGTGGTTGAGCGCGAAGTTGCCGATCGCGAACGTCGGGTGGATGGAAGGCACGAGCTGGCTGACGTTCCCCATGTCGCTGCTCCCCGTCGACTCCAGCGGTATCGGCAAGAACTTCCGCCCCAGCGATTCGGCGTTCTCGCGGTAGGCGGCGGCGAGCGGGCTGTTGTTGTTCATCGGCGCGTAGCTCGCGCCGCCCCAGTCCATCTCTACCGTCGCGCCGCTGGCTTTTGCGCCCGCCTCAAAGCAGCCGATCAGGCGCTTCTTAAGGTCCGCCAGGTACTGCGGTTGCAGCGAACGTACCTCGAACTGGCCCTCGGCGTGGTCTGGGATGACGTTGCTCGCGGAGCCGCCGTAAATGATGACGCCGGCGAGCCGGGCGTCGCGCCGGATGTGCTGCCGCAGTTGGGCCACCGCCTGGTAAGCCGTGACCAGGCCATCGAGCGCGTTGATCGCGGTCTCGGGAGCCACTGAGGCATGCGCCCCGACGCCGCGGTAGGTGACCGTGACCTGCTCGACGCCGAACATGTGCGGGTCGGCGATCTCTACCGGCGCCGGGTGCGCCATCAACGCCACGTCCACTCCCTCGAATGCTCCTTTGTCGATAAGCATCGCCTTGCCGCCGAGGGCCTCCTCCGCAGGCGTTCCCAGGACTACCAGCCGCACATCCGCCGGCGAAAGCGCGGCCTTCAACCCGAGCGCGCCACCAAGCCCTGCCGCGGCGATCAGGTTATGCCCGCAGGCGTGCCCGATCTCCGGCAGCGCATCGTACTCCAACAGGTATGCGACCGTGACTGGCCCCTCGCCCCACGTACCCGCGAACGCCGTCCCGATCCCGTACGCCGATCGCTCCACCGCGAACCCGTGCGCCTCCAGGCCATCAGCGAGCAGCTTGGCGGCACGCTCTTCCTTCAGCGCCAGCTCCGGGTGGGAGTGGATGTCGAGGCTGATCTCGATAAGTTCGGCTCGAGCGTCCCGCACGGCCTGCTTGGCCTGCTCTTTGGCGGCGTCGATGTCCATAATCGTCCTCCAGCGTAGTTTTACGTGCGTGCTACTGTACCACCGTTCGAAGACATCGCTGCGCAGTCCTTCCCTCTTCGCTCTTCCTCAAACGGTCACTTCAGCGCCAGCGCGTTTGGCGGCGAGGCGACGCCGCCCGGCACGTTCAGCGGCGCGGACGTGAAAAAGAATTCGTAGCGCCTGTCAGCAGCGCAGTCCGCGGCGAGATCGTCCAGCCACCAGAGCTCGCCGATCGCCATGCCAAGGAGCGGGATCAGCGTCGTGTGCATGAACCCGTCTGCCTCGCGCGAAGCCGGTGGCCAGGCCTCCAGCGCCGGGTTGTCCGCGGCCACGGCGGCGACGTGCAAGTCCCAAAGGTAGGCGGCCATCTCCTGCGGCGGCCCGAGTCCCGGCGCCCGCAGGCTGCGTTGCGGCGGCGCTCCCCCGGCGAGTGCTTCTCGCTGCGCCGGCGTCGTTTCGTTCAAGTACCAGGTCAGCCAGCCGCTGCGGACGAGCAGGATGTCGCCCGTTCGCACGTCGGTTCCCTGCGACTTCCGGCACGCCTCGAGATCGCCGCGCGTGATGACGGTGGAGCTCGCCTGGTCGAGCGGACGTCCCTGCGCGCGAAGGTAGCTTCCGACGTCGAGCAGGACGCCTCGGCCGGCGATCCCCCGCCGCGCGAAGACGTCGATGCCCAGTTTGCCGCCGTCACCCGCCACGATCTGCTCGTCGCGAACGCCGTTGTACCAGCCGTACTCTGGATGGCGAATGTGGCGCAAGCTGTCCCACTGGCTCGAGGCCTGGGGCCAGAAGTTATCCAGGTAATCGTCTCGTCCGTTGCCGCCTTCGCCGACGATCGTCTGCTTGACGCGACCGCGGCCGTACAACGGTGGGTCGGGCCGGTCGATGCGCAGGTTGAGCGCAAAGACTGCGCCCTTCCGCACGAGTCGCGCCGCCGCCGCGATCCGCTCTGGCGTCAGCAAGTTGAGACAGCCCAGCTCGTCGTCATCTCCCCACAACCCCCACGACGAGTGCGCGGGGTTACCAGGTTTCGCAGGCAGTTGGGCGAACGATAGAAGGTCGGTCATTACGTACCAAGTTGCTCGCCAAGCTCGCGCGTGTCGTGCTCTTCCCACTCCTCAGCGATCTTGCCGCCGACGATGCGGTAGATCGCCATGCTCTTCGAATTCGCCTGGCGATTGCCCGGCGCGACGCCTCCCCACGAATAGCGAACCACCACCTTATCGCCTTCCGCGATCACATCCTCGATCTCGATCGTTCGATCCGAGAACAAGCCGATGAAGCCCGACAACCGATCCTTGTACGCGTCGCGACCGTTTGTCCCGCCGCCGTCCGACGAATGCGACACGAAGTCGGGCGCGTTAGTCTCGTCAATCACCGAGACGTCGCCGCCCACCCACCAGTCCAGCATCCGCGTCGCCAGAGCTTTGTTCTGCCCGAGAGTCATGTGAGCGCTCCTACTTCTCGCCAAACTTCAGCGTGACGATCTGGTTCGGACTGAGGCCCAGCCGCACGGCGCCGCCCTGGGCAACAGCCGGGAGCTCGTTCTCTTCGTTGAGGTCCACTTCGTGTACACCACCATACGGTTCGCGTAGCGTCAGGTTCGCCGCCGTCGCGTCGTTGGCGATGTTATACACACGGACGGCTATCCCGTCGTCGTCCTCGCCTAGCTTGAGCGACGACAAAACGACCTCAGCGATCGGGATGGAGAGCAGCGATTTCTCGCGCGGCCACTCGCCGGTACCGCCTGGCACGCGCACGGCCCGCAGCGCCCGGGCGAAGCGGTGCGCTTCGGGGAACGCCGTCTGCCAGCCACCTTCGTGCGGGATCAACGCATACTGGAATGTCCAGCGGCCTGGCATCTGGGCGCCCGGCGTGTACATGCCTGGGCCGGCGTGACCGCTGCGCGTCCGCAGGTCGTCGCGGGAAAGCCAGGAGATGCAGCGCAGTAAGGTCAGCGCGAGTGTCGCTGTGCCGTCTGCCTCCGTCAACACTTCGTATTCCGGCAAGCCGCGGTTGGCGATCATCAGGCCGCGCTCGTCGTCGCTGAGATCAGTGAACGTCTTCTGCGGGTACGTTCCAACCGGCGTCTCGTACCAGGTCGAGTCGTATTCTGGCAGACCGACCGCCCGCTCGACGACTCCAAAGTGTTGTTCGGAGGCCGAATGGCCGGTGACGACGCCGGACGGGAAGAGCGCGCGCAGCCGGTGGTCCTCCGAGCGGTTGTCCACGGTCGTCTCGATCTCGACGCGCCCAACGCCGGGGTACAGCCGGACGAGACTCACGATCTCGCACTCGGCGTGCTCCTTGGAGCGGGAGCGGCGGTCCTCGCTCAGGCTCGTGGCCAGCGAGTACGTTTGCGCGACCTTGAGCGTCCAGCGAGCCAGCCCGGCCTCGGTCACCGCGATACGCACGGAGCCGCTCGGCTCGCGCACGAGTTCGTCGTTCTCAGGCGGGTTGTAGGTATATTCGTCGCCCGCCTCGCCGCCGTCTTCGAAGCGGTTGAGGCCGCGCAGCACGCCGCCGGTCCGTCTGTCCTCCACCGTCAGCGTCCCGTCGGCCTCACCGGTCACATGGAAGAACTCATTCTCGATCGATTCACCTTCCGCCTTCGCCGCGCTGGCGGCACCGTCGTACTCAACGCGAAACGCCTTGTAGCCGAAGCCCGGCACGTCCGGCGCGACAAACGCCGCCTCGACTCGCTCACGGTTGTCCCGCGGCGAGTGCAATCCGCGCTCGGTGATCTGTAGCGGCGCTTCGTGCCCCGCCTTGTCGACGAGGTGAGAGGGCAGGCGGCCGTCGCGAACGGGCAGCCGGAAGCTGGAAAAGTCCGTGCGCGGGCCGTGCTCCGGGTTGAAGACGACGACCGTCTCGACCCCGGGCGGCGCGGCCAGCCCGGCGATCAGCCCGTGCGAATCGAAGAGCACCGACTCGGCGATCTGCTCGCACTTCTCGAAACGCAGGCCGACGTCGTCGTACACCGCGTCGACGGAGCAGCCGGTGACCGAGTCGTGCGGGCCGTTCTGCAGCAGCAGCTTCCACGCCTGGCGCAGCAGCCCTTTCTCCGACAGCGTCTGCTCCTCCGAGGCGCCCTTCGCCTTCCGCGCGATGTGCGCCCAGGCGGCCAGCGGCTCGGCGTAGCGTGCGAGAAGGTCTTCGCAGTGGGCGTAGCGTTGCTTCAGCCAGATGCGCGTCGAAAGGACGCCGGCCAGCACGTTTGAGCGCTCGCTGGAGCGGAACTCGCCGGTCAGCAGCGGCAGCCGCTCGTAGCCCCTGGCGCCGAGCTCTTCGCGGACTCCCCCCACGAAGTCGGCGTATGTGCCGTGCACGACCTCGGCGTCGGGCATGATCTTGTTGGCCAGCTTGATCACCTGCGAGAGGCCAGCGTGCGCGGGCAGGTGGTCGGTGCCGTTGGGGACGAGCACGTGGCTCGTCGTCGCCAGCGGTTCCAGCGAGGCGCGCATCTCCCCCAGCGCGACCTCCAGCGCCTCGGCGTCGTCCGGGACTTCCGCCATGTAGCCATAGCCGTTGGGAAAGTGCACGGCAAGAACCTCGGAGCCGTCCGGCGAGGCCCAGCGGAACTCGCTGACGGCGACCTCGCGCCCGACGCCGCGCCAGATCAGCACAGCGTCGATACCGAAGCCGCGCAAGATCGCCGGCAGGTGCGCGATGTGCCCGAAGGCGTCCGGCGAGTAGCCGATGTTCATCACGCCACCGTACTTACGCGCCGAACGGATGCCGAACTGCAGGTTGCGCACCCAGGCCTCGCCGCCAATCAGGAACTCGTCCGGCAGCATGTAGTTCGGGCCGATGAGCAGGCGCCCGTCGCGGATCAGCTTCTCGATCGTCTCGCGGCGGTCTGGCCTGATCTCCAGGTAGTCGTCGAGCGGGACGGTCTGCCCGTCCATCACGAAATGCTTGAACTCGGGGTCGCGCTCGAAGAGGTCGATCAGCGAGTCCATCATCCGCACGAGCCGCGCGCGGAAGGCCTCGAACGGCTGATACCACTCGCGGTCCCAGTGCGTGTGCGAGACGACGATGAACTTGCGCTTGGTCTTGGCGTCAGTGGCCACGTTACGCCTCGTCCTCCTTCCCGCTTCCTTCCTCCCTTGTCCACACCGGGTTCGTCATCGCCCAAACGACCTCGCCGCGCGACGGGTTGCCGCGCCAGCCGCGCAACTCGGCTCGCACGTACTTACGACCACTCATGTCCAACGTGAATTCCACCTGTGTCTCCGGCCGGGTGATGCTGATTATGTCAATTGGTGCGCCGTCGGACATGATCCAGAGCCGCCGGTCCATGCCGCCCGTCACGTCGACGCGAAAGCGCACGGCCTTCGGCGCGACGGCATCGCCCATCATCTTCTCGTACTTCCCGTCGCCGTCCTCGTCCGCCCACAGCGAGAGATGTGCGCCGCGCGGGGCGTCTGAGATGTACGCGTGCCCGGCCCGGATCGCCGCGAGGATGCCCGCTTCCGAAGGCTCGGCGTACACCCATGTCGTCGGCTCCGCCAGGCCGTGCGGGTGTCGCGGGGCAGCCGGCGGAACCGAGTGCACGTCCGACCCACCGACCGCGACGACTCGCCGCCCGCTCTGCAAGAGGCCGTCCCACTTCTCCAGCGACTCCCAGTTGTAGAAGCGCCAGGGGGCCTGCCAGACCTCCATGCAGTCGTAGTCCCAGCCGCGAAACAGCCACGGCGGCCCGATGCACTTCGCGTGGTTGATCGAAAGCATCGCGCGGCGCTCCCGCACCCAGCGCTGCACCGCCTTGATCGACTCTTCGTCGGCGCAGCGGAAGTCCACCCACTCGCGGAGGCCCCAGGTGTTGGCGTGGCCCCAGTAAGTCGTCACCTCTTCGCCCGGGATCAGGATGATCGGCAAGCCGGCGAAGCCCTCCAGCTCGGCGTGGTGCGTGTTCGTGTTGTGGTCCGTGACGGCGAGAAAGTCCAGCCCCAGCGAAACGGCGTTCTCGACGATCTCGCGCACGGTGTTCGCCCCGTCCGAGTGCAGCGTGTGGCAGTGCAAGTCGCCCTTCAGCCAGCGCCCTGCTCCAGGCTTGGCCGCGACAGCATCTGCTCCCGATGCGCGCGCGCCTTCGTGGTGAACGATTGGGCCTTGCACCAGATCGGCCATCTTGTGCCAGGGTCCCTCGGGCCGAGGCACCTCGACTCTCTTCTCATCAATATCGAGCGTCACCCGCACGTCATACCGCACCCCGCTCTCGTTGAGCCGCGCCAGGCCGAGCATGATGTTCCACTCGCCAGGGAAAAGCGCGCCGCCGATGTAGCCGGGGGTCGCGCCGTCTTCAGTGATCTCGAACTCAGACCGCGCCGCGCCGCTCCAGCCGCGGAAGCCCGGCGCGTCGAGAAAGTCCCGCCCGCGCGAGTCGAAGATGCCAATATCGACGGCGTTGCCTGGCCCAAGCCCCATCGGCGCGGTCACCGGCTCCGAGTACTCGTACGCGACATGGATGCGGCGCGCGCCGGCGGGGACGCTGAACGGCAGGAAGAGATACGGATCGCTGCGCGCGCGCTCACGCGGAACGTGGCCTTGTAGTCGCAGCGTCTGCTGCATATCGCGGCGAATATAGCACGGCGGCGGGTTACCCTCACTCTTCGGGGGGTGGCTTCAGCCTGACGGGGCGGGGGGGGTGGGACTCACAGCGGATATGGAGCGGATAAGCAGATTGCCGTTAGCGCCCGGCCAGACGGAAATCCGTTTATCCGTTGCGCCGCAGGCAATCCGTTGTGAGACGGCGCTACGCGTCCGCGTCCACTACCCGTAAGAACCTGTGTTTTCCGGCTCGTACTATTGAGCCGTTCCGCAGCCTCACCCAATCCTGGTTTTGACGCTTCCCATCGACCTCGATTGCGCCTTGATCCATTAGCCGCTTGGCGTCCGATCTGGAAAGCCCAAGAGCACTTTGAAGAATATCCGCCAGACTAAATACTACTTCGTGGTCTGAGAGTTGATCTGGTATGGAATCAACGGTCTCCTCTCGGTCGAACAGAGTCCCCTTTACCCCCCAAATGGCCTTAGAAGACTCTCCCGACTCGCCCGCCTTTCCAGTCAAAACGATTCGCGGCCACTTCTTGTCCTTCCAAGCCGCCCGAGCATCGTTGAAAGGCAAGGGCCAATCAGGCACCTTCTCTGGCAGTTCACCCTTGCTAAACGTCCGCACGAACGCGTCCTCCGCCGCCTCCGCCGCCTCCGCTCCGTGGAACTGCGCCACGATCTCGCGGGCCATGCGCATCTTGGCATCGCGAGGGTTGGCCGTCCGCTTCTCGATCGACTCGCGGATCGCGGCGACCTCGTCGTCCGGGACGTCGGTCAGCAGCTCGATGTAGTCGGCGATTAGCTTGTCCGGCACCGACATCAGCTTGCCGTACATCTCGTTGGGCGGATCCTCAACGGCGACGTAGTTGCCCAGGCTCTTGCTCATCTTCACGTCGCCGTCGGTGCCGACGAGTATCGGGACGGTGTAGACGATCTGCGGCTTCTGCTCGAAGTCCGGTTGCAGCTCGCGGCCGACCATCAGGTTGAACTTCTGGTCGGTGCCGCCGAACTCAACGTCCGCCTTCACCGCGACCGAGTCGTACGCCTGCAGCAGCGGGTAAAGGAGTTCGTGGATGCTGATCGGCTTCTGGGTGGCGAAGCGCTCGGCGAAGTCGGCCCGCTCCAGCATCTGCGCGACGGTGAACTTGGCGGCGAGGCGCACGACGTTGGTCAGCGTAAAATTGTCAAACCACTCGCTCTGCCAGCGCACCTCCGTCATCTCGCGGTCGACGATGCGGAAGAACTGCTTGAGGTACGTCTCGGCGTTCGCCTTCACCTGCTCTTCGGTCAGCATTGGGCGCGTCTTGGAGACGCCGGACGGGTCGCCGATGCGCGCCGTCCAATCGCCGACGATGATCACGACGCGGTGGCCGAGGTCTTGCAGCTGGCGCAGCTTGCGCAGGCCGACGGCGTGGCCTAGCGTCAGGTCCGGCGCGCTCGGGTCGAAGCCCATCTTCAGCCGCAGTGAGCGGCCGGACTGTAGCGCCCGCACGAACTCGTCGTACGGGATTATCTCGGCGACGGCGCGGCGCGTGATCCAGTCGAGCTCGGCCTCCGTCGGGACACGCGCGTCAGGCATCGCGCGTCTCGCGGCGAAAATAGGCGCGCGTCTGTTCGATGTCGCGGTGCATCTGGGCGACGAGGTCCTCGGCGGACTCGAACTTCAGCTCGCCGCGCAGACGTTCGAGCAACTCGATGCGCATCTCTTGCCCGTAGATATCCTCGTCGAAGTCCAGGACGAACGTCTCCACGGTCGGCCGCGGCTCCACGTCGAACGTCGGGCGGATGCCGATGCTCGTGCACGATTCGTGCGTTGTCTCGCGGATGTAGGCTCGCGTGACGTAGATTCCGTATTCAGGCAGCGCGCGGTCGAGGCCGATCGCTATGTTCGCCGTCGGGAACCCGAGCGTGCGCCCGCGCCGGTCACCGGCGACGACGGGACCGCGCAACGAAAACGGCCGCCCGAGCAGCCTGGCCACGAGAACGACGTCGCCTTCGGAGAGCGCCTGGCGCACGGAACTCGACCCCACCTTCTCGCCGTCTTCGGCTAGCAGCGGCGCCACCTCGACGCGGAAGCCCAGCTCTTCGCCAACCTGGCGCATGACGCCGATCGTGCCGGAGCGGTTGCGGCCAAGCGCGAAGTCCGGCCCGACCATCAGCAGCCGCATCTGCAGCTCGTCGACGAGCAGCGCGAGGAAGTCGCGCGGCGAAAGCTGCGCCAGCTCCGAAGTGAACGCCAGCACGCCCACCGCATCCAACCCGAGCGCCTGCAGCAGCTCGATCCGCTCCTCCAGCGACGTGAGGTAGGTGACGGCGTTGCCGGGATGCAGGACGGTGCGCGGGTGCGGGTTGAACGTGAGCGCGACCGCCGCGAGACCCTCCGCCCGCGCCCGCTCGCACAGCGCAGCGACGAGATGCTGGTGGCCACGGTGGACGCCGTCGAAGACGCCGATCGTGACCGCCGACGGACGCCCCGGCGCGATGCGCGCCAGCTCCCGCCGGGCGAGCGTGACACTCACAGCGCGGCGGCCTCGACGAGCGTTTCCAGATTGACTGGCGGCGTGGACGGATCGATCGAACAGCCGGGCGCGAGCAGAAAGCGGGCCTCCGCCTCGGCCTTCGCACGGCTCGCCTCGGCCCGAACGTCGGACGGGTCGCCTTCGCGCAGCGTGCGTACGGCGACGCCGCCCATCACCGCCTTGCTGGTGGCGGAAAGCACGTCCGTGAACGTCGGATTGCCGGTGCCATGCACGTCCCAATGGAACGCCGCCACCGGGTAGTCCAGCAAGCGCGAAAGGTGATTCCGCTCGCGGCACACGTGGAGCACGTTGAACGGCGCACCATCGACCGCTTCCAGAATGCGCAGGTCAAACGGACTCCCGAAACGCTCATAGTTCTCCCTCGAGATGTTGTCGGCGGAGCCCCACTCTACGGCCGCGTAGAAGATACCGCTCGCTCCCGTCTTCAGGCAGGCGCGCGCGTAGGCCGTCATCGTCTGCTCCACCGTCCCGAGCGCGGCCTCCAGCTCGTCCGACGCCTCGCGGATCAGCTTCTGCACATACTTGGTGGAGCCGGTCAGCCGCGTCATCACGGCCAGCGGTGAGAAGACCGTCTGGATGAACGGAGCCTCGCCGCCGAGTCCGCCTGCGATCAGACGCAGCGCCTCGAGCTGTTCGGCGAAGGCACCCGCCGTCCCGTCCAGCGCCTTGAGCCGGCGCAGGTCCTCGGGCGACGAGACGGCCGGGTGGTCGATCTCCGGCATGCGGTCGTCGTAGCAGCGGTAGGTCGCGCCCCAGTCCTCCGCGTAGTACGAGAAGCGCGGGTTGACCTTGATGTAGTCCCAGCCGTACTTGCGGTAGTACTCCAGCGTCGCCTCCGCCAGGTCGGCGGCCGACCACTCGCGCTTGTAGTCGTGCCACCACGCGGACACCGGCGGCCGATCGACCGCCCGCCCCTTGAGAGCAGCCATCACGCGCTCCGTTTTCGACATCTGGGCAGGCATCATGATCACCTCGTAGCGGGCGACCTTCAGGTCGCCCAAAACACGTGTCGCAAGGCGGCACGGAGTAAGTGTACGAGATACGGTTAAGGGTCGCTATCCTTCCCCCGCTCCCGGTTCCTTGTTCCGCCCGCCAACGCAACCCGAGGTGTCATGTGTGAGGTGTTCAGGTGTGAGAACACCGCGCGCACCTGGCACCTGCACCTCTCCCGTGCCATTAGATTTGCTAATTCTTGGGGATTGCGCTAGGATAAGGCCAAGATTACTTCAGATTTGTCGGATTCAGTCATCTCCTCCTCACCCACATCAGCCGCCGAAAGGATCCCATTTCGTGACCACCTTCTATGACTTTGCCCTGCGTGACGCCAGCCGAAAGGCGCTCGCGCGGATGAACATCACCGAGCCAACATCCATCCAGGAGCGCTCGATCCCCGTCATGCTCGAGGGGCAAGACCTCATCGCGCAGGCGATGACCGGCTCCGGCAAGACGCTGGCCTTCGCGCTTCCGATCATGGAAAAGTGCGACCCGCGCCAGCGACACGTGCAATCGCTCATCCTCACGCCGACCCGGGAGCTTGCTCGCCAGGTTGGCTCCGTCTTCGAAGACCTCAGCCGCGGCTCCGGCCTCCGCGTCACATTAGTCTATGGCGGCGTCGCCTATGGCCCCCAGGAGAAGGCGCTCCACACGGGCACCCACGTCGTCGTTGGAACGCCCGGCCGCATCCTCGACCACCTACGCCGGCGGACGTTGAAGCTTGATGGCGTGCGCATCCTCATCCTCGACGAAGCTGACGAGATGCTCGACCGCGGCTTCGGCCCCGACGTCGAACGCATCCTTTCGATGACCCCGAAGACACGACAGACCGCGCTCTTCTCGGCGAAGACGCCGGAATGGGTGCACAAGATCGCCACCCGCTACCTGAACAACCCCGTGATCGAAACTTCTGAGACCGACCCCACCGCCGAGCCCGACATCGACCAGGTCGTGATGGAGGTGTACCGGGAGGACAAGTTCAACGTGTTGGTACGCCTCCTGCGTGAGCCGATCGACGGCACGACCCTCGTCTTCGGACGAACAAAGCACGGCGTGCGCAACGTCGGCCGCAAGCTGGAGAACATGGGCTTCCCGGTCTCCGTGCTGCAAGGCAACCTCGGCCAGGGCCAGCGAGACCGCGAGGTCGCCCGCTTCCGCTCCGGCAACGCCAAGGTGCTTGTGGCCACCAACGTTGCCGCGCGCGGCCTGGACATCCTGCACATCGCTAGAGTCATCAACTACGACATCCCCGACACACCCGAGCTCTTCACGCACCGCGTCGGCCGCACGGGCCGTATGGGCCGTTCCGGCCAGGCGATAACGCTCGTCGGCGCTGCCGACATCTCGAAGCTCCAAGAGATCGAGCGCGGCCTCGGCGTCCGTCTTCCCCGCGTCACAGCGACGGGCGAACCTAT
>DAINDD010000007.1:52214-71749 GCA_036732045.1 Chloroflexota bacterium | reverse complement strand
GGTGGGCCCAGGCCGCCGCGCCGCTGCTCGCGAGAAGCGCAGCCAGGCTGCCGACGTGGTCCGCGTGGTGGTGTGTTATCAGCAACGTGCGGATCTCCTCCGGCTTGCGGCCCAGTTGGTGGATGGCCCGCACGATCTTGCGGTCGTTCCCCTTCAGCCCGGAGTCGATCAGTGTGATGCCGTCCTCTTCGGCGATGAGGAACGAGTTCACGTAGCCCCCGGGCAGCGCGTAGACGAACGGGGCGATCTCCTCGAGCAGCGGCACTACTCTTGCCCCCGGCGCAGCAGGCGTCCCCCCGAGCGCTCGGCCTGGCGGCCGCTCTCCGCGGCGACCTTGCCGTTCACCAGCACGTACCCGATGCCGGCGGGGTACTGGCGCGGCTCTTCGTACGTGGCCACGTCCTCGATCCGTTGTGGGTCGAAGACGACGATGTCGGCGAAGGCGCCCCCTTCGATGCGGCCGCGCCCCGCGAGCTTGAAGCGGTCCGCCGGCAGCGACGTCATCTTGCGCACAGCCTCTTCGAGGGACAGCACGGCCTCTTCGCGCACGTAGCGCTGGATCACGCGCGGAAAGGTGCCGTAGAGGCGCGGGTGCGGCCTCCCGCCGGGCGTTGGCAGGCCATCGGAGCCGATCATGCACTCCGGCTGGCTGATCACGGTGCGGATGTCGTCCTCATGCATCAGGAAGAAGATCGCGGTCGTGCCAGGGGAATCGCGGAGGATGCGGCTCGCGGCCTGCTCGGCCGGCACGCCGAGGATGTCTGCCGACTCGCGCAACGTCTTGCCCTCGAGCTCTTCGTGGCCGGGGACGGTTGCCAGCAGCACGAGGTCGAAGTCCAGCCCCTCCGCCGCAGCCGCGAAGGCGCTGAGCACGGTGCTCGCCGCGGTGTACGGATAGACGTCGAAGGTGATGTCGTAGCCGGCGGCGCGGCGTTCCTGCATGAAGGCGATCGTGTCGTGCACCTTGCCCCAGACAGCCGGACTCCCCGCCTTGTGGTGCGAGATCTGCACCGGCAGCCCCGCCTGTTCGCCGATAGTGGCCGCTTCTTCAACCGCTTCCATCAGCCGGTCGCCCTCGTTGCGGATGTGGCTGACGTAGACGCCGCCGTGCCGCGCCGCGACCTTCGCGCACTCGATGACCTCGTCCGTCCTGGCGAAGGCGCCCGGCGGGTAGATCAGGCCGGTCGAGAGGCCGGCCGCGCCCGCTGCCATGCCTTCGTCGATGTGCTCGCGCATCTGGTCGAGCTCGGCGTCTGACGGCGCGCGCGAGTTCAGGCCGAGAGTGGCGTAGCGGACCGCGCCGTGCGGCACCAGGCAGGCGACGTTGATCGCCGGGTTGGCCTGCTCGATAACGCGCATGAACTCGCCGAACGTGCGCCACGTCGCCTCCGGTACCTCGCCGAGCACGTTGCCGACGATCATGTCCGCCCTCTGCTCGGGATTGTACGGCGCGATGCCGGCGCCGCAGTTGCCGAGGATGTCCGTGGTCACGCCCTGCATCAGCTTGAAGTCGAGCGGCGTCGTCAGGCAGGCCGCGTCGTCGTGCGAGTGCACATCGATGAACCCCGGCGCGACGGTCAGCCCGCCGGCGTTGATGACTCGCGACGCTTCGGCGTCTGCGAGCGAGCCGATCGCCGCGATGCGGTCGCCGCGGATCGCCACGTCCGCGCGCACCCCCGGCGCGCCCGTGCCATCGATCACGGTGCCGCCGCGAATCAGGATGTCGTAGCGGTCTCCGGACATAGCGCGAGCAACGTATCAACGCGCGTAGCTGCTGTCAAACGAGAGGTCAGGCTAAAGCGCAAACGGTGTCATTCTGGAGCCGCAGCGAAGAATCTCGCTCGCGGGCGAAGGCGGTGGTCTAGAAGGAGGGTCAGCGCGAGACGGCGGTTGTCGTGGCCACGCCTTTTGCTGTCCGCGATGATGCGGTCGGCTGAGGGAAGCCGCCTTCCCCGCGTGCGCGATCCTTCATTCCGTCTGCGGCGGATTCAGGACGACACCATGCCATGTCAACGAACTGGTGCCACTCACCCCTTGCGCCGCTGTCACGCGCTCGCCGATCCTGCGAGCATGTACGACACAACTGACTCCACCTGCTCACTCGGCGCAACGACTCCTGCAACCGCTATCCGCGACGCCGCTCTCGTCGAGCCCACGGCAGACCTCGCGGCTGTGCTCCAGCGCTACTTCGGCTTCTCTTCGCTCCGCCCTCTGCAGGAGCAGATCGTCGCCGATTGCCTCGCCGGCCGCGATGTCCTCGTGCTGATGCCTACCGGCGGCGGCAAGTCGCTCTGCTACCAACTGCCCGCGCTCGTCCGGCCCGGGCTGACGGTCGTCATCTCACCGCTGATTGCGCTGATGAAGGACCAGGTCGACTTCCTGCGCGGCCGCGGGATCGCTGCCGCTGTCATCAACTCAGCCCAACCGCCCGGCCAGACGCAGCGAGTGCTCGAGGGACTGGAGCGCGGCGCCTACCGGCTGCTCTACGTCGCGCCGGAGCGGCTGATGCAGCAGGGCTTCCTGCAGCTCATGTCTCGCTGGAACGTATCGTTGCTGGCGATCGACGAGGCGCACTGCATCAGCGACTGGGGCCACGACTTTCGCCCGGAGTACCGCCAGTTGCGCGAAATCCGCTTGCGCTTCCCGGACATCCCGTTGATGGCGCTGACCGCGACTGCCACCGATCGCGTGCGCGTGGACATCGTTGCGCAGCTCGGCCTTCGCGACCCCGGCATCTACGTCGCCGGCTTCAACCGCCCGAACCTGATCTACCGCGTCGAGCCGAAGAGCGCCTCGTACCAGCGCTTGCTTACCTTCCTCGGCGAGCGGCGTGGCCAGGGCGGCATCGTCTACTGTTTCACGCGCCGGGCAACGGAGCGCCTGGCCGAGCGCTTGTCCGCCGATGGCTTCAAGGCCGTGCCGTACCACGCCGGCCTCGAACAGCCGGTGCGGGCGCGTCACCAGGATATGTTCCTGCGCGACGAGGTCCAGGTGGTCTGCGCGACGATCGCCTTCGGGATGGGCGTTAACAAGGCGAACATTCGCTTCGTCGTCCACTACGACCTGCCGAAGAATATCGAGAGCTACTACCAGGAGACCGGCCGCGCCGGCCGCGATGGCGATCCCGCCGAATGCCTGATGCTCTTCTCGCAGGGCGACGTAATCAGCCACGAGCGCCGTATCGACGAAAAGACCTCGGCCAAGGAGCGCGACATCGCCCGCAAGCAGCTCCATAGCCTCGTCGCCTTCGCTCGGTCTACCGGCTGTCGGCGCCATACGCTGCTGGCCTACTTCGGCGATCGGCCCGAAAGCGCAAACTGCGGCGGCTGCGACAACTGCCTCGGCGAAACGACGCCGCCGCGCACTGTGGGTCAGGACCCTGGCCTTGACCGTCGCGCCCCGGCTCCCGCGCCTGTAACCGCCGGCCCGCTCGAAGACCGCACGGAGGACGCCCAACGTTTCCTGGCCTGCCTAGATGACATCGTTTCGCAGAGTAGGTTCAACGTCGGCATCACGCATGTCGCGGACGTCTTGTTCGGCTCCGTCTCCGCGAAGGTGATGCGCTTTGCCCACGAGAACCTTAAGACGTACGGCTCGGGCAAGCTCAACAGCAAGCCGGAATGGACGCATGTCGGCAAGGAGCTCGTGCGGCTCGGCTACCTGCGGCAGGCGCGGGACGGCCTCCCCGTGCTCAGCATCACCGATAGCGGGCGCACAGTCCTGGCCGGGCAGGGTAGCGTCGCCATGCCGGCTCGCGTCCAGCACTCGTCCGGCGAGCACGACGCCGCGCTGTTTGCCCGCTTGCGCGGCCTGCGGACCCGGCTGGCCGCCGAGCAAGGCGCGCCGGCCTTCGTCATCTTCACCGACGCTGCCCTGCAACAGATGTCCCGCGCCTATCCGACAACGCCGGACGCCTTTCGCCAGATCAGCGGCGTCGGCCAACGGAAGCTGTCCGAGCTCGGCCCCGCCTTCATGCGCGAGATCGAGGAGCACCTCAAGTCGAACGCCCGGGCCACCTTCGGGCAGACGGAGGCGCAGCCGCTCGCGCGCAGGCCGCTCGGTGATTCCGAGTACGATACGCTGCGCCGCTTCCGCGCCGGGCAGACGGTGGACGACATCGCCCGCGAGCGGGGCGTCAAGCAGACGACTGTGCTCGGCCATCTCAGCGCCGCCGCCGATTGCGGCGAGGAGCTGCCCCTCGATGCCTTCGTGCCGCTTGAATCGCAACCAGAGGTCGCCGCCGCGTTCGAGGACCTAGGCTGGGCCAACCTCACCGGCGTCCACGAGCGCCTCGGCGGCCGCTACGACTACGCCGCCCTGCGCATCTACCGCGCGCAACGTTCGGGCCGCGTCGCCGCAGCCACGGTCTGATCGCCTCGTTCATCCTGAGGTTCCCGACGGAAGTGCTAATCTGACGGCACATGCTCCACATCATTTATGGTAGCGACTCGCTGGCCCGCCAGGAGGCGTTTGGCAAACTGAAGGCGGAGCTCGACAAGGATGGCTCGCTCATCACGAACAGCGCCACCTTTGCCGCGCGACAGACGACCCCGCCAGAGGTGATGGCGGCCTGCGACACGGTGCCTTTCCTCGGAGACTGCCGGCTCATCGTCGTTGAGGGGTTGCTTCAGCGCAGCAGCCGCATCAAGAAGGGGCGCAAAGGCACACCTTTACGCGCCGCTAAATTTGACGATGCCGACGAGGAAGAGGAGGACGACGCCGGTGTCTGGATCGCCCTCGCCGAATATGTCCCGCGCATGCCCCCGACGACGACGCTCGTACTTCTGGACGACGAGGTGTCGGCGCGCAATGCGCTGCTGACGGCGATCGGGCCTCTCGGCAAGGTGGAGCACTGCACGCTGCCCAACGAGAAGACTCTGCCGAGCTGGGTGACCCAGCGCGCAAAAACGATGGGACTAAGGATCGACGCGCGGGCCGCCAGCGTCCTCGCCGAACTGATCGGCCCGGACCCGATGACGCTTTCCAGCGAGCTCGAGAAGTTGCTCGCCTACTCCGGAGGCAGCGTCGTGCGAGAAGCGGACGTGCGCGAGCTGGTCAGCCGGGCAAAGGAGCACAAGGGCTGGGACCTGGCCGACGCCGTTCTCGATGGTCAGGGCGCAAAGGCGGCGCGCGTGCTCAACGAGATGCTGGAAGACGGCGCGGTCGCCGCCGTGCTGCTCTCGACGGTTGCCGGGCGCTACCGCCGCCTCGCTATCATCCGCGACATGCTCAAGCGCGGCGAGCCCAGCACGGTGATCGCCCGGCGGATCAACGCGAAGATGGGCTACGGCTTCGACAAGCTGATCGACCAGGCGCAGCGCACATCGCCGGCCGCAATCCGCGCCGCGTACGCGCGACTGATCCAGGCCGAGCGCGACCTCAAGACCGGCATCACTGGCGGCCTGATGGACGATCGCCTCGCGCTAGAGCTGGCCGTGCAGGAGCTGGCGTTGCGGCCTAAGGCGGCGGCGCGATGACCTACAGCGACGGGTAGATCGCGTCCATCAGCGGCCGCACGTGCCCTGGATGTTGGTGTCGATCGTCATGGCGGGTCTCCTTTGGGACGAGAGATGTCGCTAGTCTAACTAAACCTGGGAAGCGACCCCTTCGACGCGTTGACCGGTCGATCGATAAGCTGTATAAATTCTCCGCTATGAGCAATAAACGTGGGCACAAGTGGTTTGCGGCGTTTTATGAACGGCTCGTCCGCATGGAGAGCAAGGCTGAGCGAGAGGCACGGAAACGGCTGCTTTCCACCGCCAGCGGAAGAGTGTTGGAGATTGGGTGCGGGCCCGGCGCGAACTTCGAGTACTACCCGTGGGAACAGATCACTCAGTTCGTCACCATCGAGCCTGACCCCTACATGCTGGAGCGTGGCAGGAAAACGGCCGCGCGGCTGGGCCGTGACGTCGACCTTCGGGAGTCCGGCGCTGAGGATCTCCCATTCCCCGATGACTCGTTTGATACGGTGATCGCGAGCCTCGTCCTCTGCACTATCCCGCACCCGGAGAAGGCTCTTGCAGAGATGCTGCGTGTTCTTGTACCGGGAGGGACATTGCGATTCATGGAGCACGTACGCTCCCGGAACCGGCTCGGCGCACTCGCGCAGGACATCTCAACTCCGGTTTGGAGCTGGATGGCCGGGGGCTGCCAGCCAAACCGCGACACGGAGGCGTCGATTCGCGCCACCGGCTTCGCGATAACGGAGATCTCTCACCCGAATCTCGTCCCACCGGTGCCGCCGCTCGCCCTCGCAAAGCCGATGATCTTCGGCACGGCGATCAAGCCGGAGTAAGCAAAGAGGCCGGGGAGAGCCCCCGGCCTCTGTCCACCAACCACCGCCCTTACGGGTTACTGAGGACCTCGCGCTGGGCGTGGTCCGGCATGTAGACGATCGCGCGGTTGAGCGCGTTCATCAACGCTTTCGCCGAGGCCACGACGATGTCCGTGTCCGCCGAGCGCCCTACAAACGTCCGCCCGTCTACGTCCACGCGCACGGTCACCTCACCCTGGGCGTCGATGCCCTCGGTCACGCTGTTCACCGCGTACTCGATGAGCTGGTTGGGTACGCCCATCAGCTGGTTGATCGCGCGATAGGCCGCATCCACCGGGCCGGTGCCGGTGGAGGACGTCTGCAGCTCCTTGCCGTCCGGCCCGACGATCCGCACCGTCGCCGTCGAGACCGCCTGGTTGCCGCATGACACCTGCAGCAGGTCGAGCTTGTACTGGTCATCGACCTCGCGGCGGCCGCCGGAGACCAGCGCGTCCAGATCGCGGTCGTCGATCTCGCCCTTTTTGTCCGCCAGGTCCTTGAAGACGACGAAGATGTGGTCGAGCTCGGCTGTCGTCACCTCGTAGCCCAGGTCGTCCAGGCGCGACTTCAGCCCGTGGCGACCCGAGTTCTTGTTCAGGACAAGCTGCGTGCCCTTCGGCAGGCCGATGACCGCCGGGTCGATGATCTCGTAGGTCTCGCGCATCTTCGTGACGCCGTGCTGGTGGATGCCCGACTGGTGGCGGAACGCGTTGACGCCGACGATCGACTTGTTCGGCTGCACGTTCATCCCGGTCAGCTGCGAGACTAGCCGGCTGGTGCGATGGATCTGCATGGTGTCCAGGTTCGTCGTGACGTTGAAGAAGTCCGGCCGCGTTTTGATCGACATCACTACCTCTTCCAGCGAAGCGTTGCCCGCGCGCTCGCCGATGCCGTTGACGCAGACCTCGATCTGGCGCGCGCCGTTCTGGATCGCCGTCAGGCTGTTGGCGACGGCGAGGCCAAGGTCGTTGTGGCAGTGCACGGAGATCCGCGCCTTGTGGATGTTCGTCACGTTGGCCTGGATATCGCGCAGCAACTGGCCGAACTCCTCCGGGATCGCGTAGCCGACGGTGTCCGGAATGTTCACGGTCGTCGCACCGGCCTCGATCACCTCCGTCAGCATGCGGTAGACGTAGTCGGGGACGGAGCGCGTGGCGTCCATTGGCGAGAACTCCACGTCCTCGCAAAGCTTCTTCGCCCGCGCCACCATCTCGCGCGCCATCTGCAGGACGCTCTCCTTGTCCTTCTCCAGTTGGTGCATGATGTGGATGTCTGAGCTCGAGAGAAAGACGTGGATGCGCGGGCGCTCGGCGTGCTGCACGGCCTCCCAGCAGGCGTCCACGTCGTTCGGGTGGGCGCGCGCGAGGCCGGCGATAACGGAGCCGCGCACCTCTTTGGCGATCGCCGTCACCGACTCCAGGTCGCCGGGCGAGGACGCGGGGAAGCCGGCCTCGATGATGTCGACGCGCATCCGCTCCAACGCGCGGGCGATCTCGAGTTTTTCTGCCATGCCTAGAGCGACGCCGGGCGATTGCTCGCCGTCCCGCAGCGTCGTATCGAAAATCAGTACCTTGTCTTCGTTTGTCATCTCAACCTCCTGTGTCGACCGAGGCTGGAAAGCCTCGGCTACGCGATTAGGTGGGCCGGGCGCTCAGGCCCGGCGTCCGGCGTCGGCCCTCCCGTTCCGCGAGGATGGAAGGCCGGGTAAGGTTGAGGCGGTGTCCTTGAGTGTTTCTCATTCGCTGAGTGTTGCCTACGGCTGCACCGGTACCGAATCGTATTTGGCAGAGACGGCCGCGCGTACTGCTGAGTCGGTGATGCTCTCCGGGCCCAACTTCGCCAACTCGATGAACATATCTTCATTGCCACCCGGGACCATCAGTGTCAACAGGCTGCCGCCTTCAGGACCGCCCGTCATCATGTGCGGCACACCTGGCTGCACGAGCACGTAGTCACCTCGCTCAGCGCGCGTCTCCTGATCCCCCACGGTGAACGTGAAGCTGCCATCCAGGACGAAGAAAGACTCATTCACCTGGTTATGGATGTGGAGAACGGTCCACGGTCCGGGTCCGTCGGTGAACTCGGCCAGAGTGAACGACCTCACGGTGTTCTCGCCGGCAGCCAGGATCCGCATCTTGACTACCCCAAGGTCTGCGACTTGGCCTTGGCCCGGCCGAACGAGATGCTCGTACTTCATCGAATTAGAATGACGGGGGTTGGCCCGCGTCGTTACGTGGCGGCTCGTTGCTGCCCATGCTCCCGAATCCGGTGACCGGCAGCGTCGGCGGCATGCTGGACGGCGCCGGCGAGGGCTGCGCTGGCTGCATCGGCGGCGCAGGCTGCTGCTGTTGTGCGCTGGTCTGCGGAGCTGCCGGCTGCTGCTTGCTCGGCTTCAGCCACGGCATCATCGCGCGCAGATCTGCGCCCACCTTCTCGATCATGTGGTCGGCGTTCTGCCTGCGCAGGGCGAGGAAGCTCGGCCGGCCGGCCTGGTTCTCGATGATCCACTCCCGTGCGAAGGCGCCGCTGCGGATGTTCTGCAGCACCTGCTTCATGTTCTGGCGGACGTGGTCATCGATGATCTTCGGGCCGCGCGTGTAGTCGCCGTACTCGGCCGTGTCGCTGATCGAGTAGCGCATATAAGCCATGCCGCCTTCGTGCATCATGTCGACCAGCAGCTTGAGCTCGTGGAAGCATTCAAAGTACGCGATCTCCGGCTGGTAGCCGGCCTGCACCAGCGTCTCGAACGCGGTCTTGACCAGCGCGGTGACGCCACCGCAGAGGACGGCCTGCTCGCCGAAGAGGTCGGTCTCCGTCTCCTCTTCGAACGTCGTCTCGATGATGCCGGCCTTCGCGGAACCGATGCCGCGCCCGTAAGCCAGCGCGATTTCCTTGGCGTTCTCGCTGGCGTTCTGGTGTACGGCGACGATCGCCGGGACGCCGATGCCGGCGACGAAGTTCTCGCGCACCTTGTGGCCGGGCGCCTTGGGGGCGATCATCGTGACGTCGATGTCGGACGGCGGCACGATCTGGTTGTAGTGGATGTTGAATCCGTGCGCGAACATCAGCATCTGTCCGGCGCGCAGGCTCGGCGCGATGCTCTCGTCGTAGATCTTCTTCTGCACCTGGTCCGGTGCCAGCATCATGATGATGTCCGCCGAACGCGCGACTTCCTCCACGGTGCCGACGCGAAGCCCGGCCATCTGCGCCTCCTGCCAGGACTTGGAGCCGGGGTAGAGGCCGACCATCACGTCCATGCCGCTGTCCCGCAGGTTGAGCGCGTGCGCGTGCCCCTGTGAGCCGAATCCGATGATGCCGATCGTCTTGCCGCGGATCAGCTCCAGATTGGCGTCGTTCTCGTAGTAAATCTTGGCCATGGCGGGTTACTCCTTCCGGACTTGTCTCAGCTTTTGGGGTCAGCTTTCAAGCTGACCCGTGAGCGGCGTGTGGGCACGGTGTGCGACGCCTGTTGGGCGCAGCGAGCCGCGCCCCTACTGTTGGGTTTCGTCATCCGTTTAGTCGTTATCATAATCTGCTGTGAATCTGCCCTTATTGAACACCAAAAGCATGAACTGTGCATGAGAGTCACGTGAACAGCTCGCACCTGACACCTCGCACCTCCTCACCACGTGTGTACGCCCGGATAACGGTCGTATTGCTCGTCCAGCGGCACCTCGTGCGATACGGCGGCGCCGCGCAGCATGGCGACTTTACCGGTGCGCACCAACTCGATGATGTCATAATCGTTCAGCAAATTCACCAACGAATCGATTTTAATCTCTTCGCCGGTCGCCTCGATGATCATCGAATCGGGACCCACGTCCAGCACCTCGGCCTTGAAGACCTCGGCAATGTCGATGAGAGCGCTGCGCTGTTCTTTGCCGGCGCGCACTTTGATGATCGCCAGCTCCCGGGCCACGATGTCTTCGTGCGAGATGTCGCGTACGTCGACAACGTCCACGAGCTTGTCGAGCTGCTTGACGACTTGCTCGGCGTTGGCGTCGGAGTCGACGACAAAGGTCATTCGCGAAAGCCCCGACTTCTCGGAATGCCCGACAGCGAGGCTCTCGATGTTGAAGCCACGCTGCCGCCACTTCGATGCGATGCGGTTGAGGACGCCGGGCCGGTCCTCGACCAGCGCGATGATCGTATGCGGCCGGATCTTGCGGATCTCTTCGGTGCTCATCTGGCCGCGACCTTGTCCAGCTCCGGCGCGTCGATCGTCTCCCCCAGGGATGCGCCGGGCGGCACCATTGGGTAACAGTTCTCGTCGTACCTGACGCGGAAGTCGATGACGACCGGGCCCTTATGCGCCATCGCGCGCTGGATCGCCGGCAGCACTTCGTCCTTGCGCTCCGCCCGCAGGCCGAGCACCCCGAACGCCTCCGCCAGCTTCACGAAGTCGGGGTTCTTGAGCGGCGTGGCGACGATGTTCTCCTTGTAGAACAGCTCCTGCCACTGGCGCACCATGCCGAGCGCACCGTTGTTGATGATCGCGAACTTGATCGGCCAGTTGTACTCGGCGATCGTCGCCAGCTCCTGCAGCGTCATCTGGAAGCCGCCGTCGCCGCAGATCGACCAGACGGTGTCGTCTGGCCTGGCGACCTGTACTCCCATCGCGGCAGGCACTTCGAAGCCCATCGTGCCCAGGCCGCCGGACGTCACGAAGCTGTTCGGCTTGTCGTACCAGAAGTACTGCGCCGCCCACATCTGGTGCTGGCCAACGCCGGTCACGACGTAGCAGTCGCCCTTCGTCTCCTGGTAGATGCTGTCGATCACGTATTGCGGCAGCACCTCGTCAGTCTCACGGATGACGATTGACGGGTGGTTGTGGCGCATCTCGTCGATCCAGGCGATCCACTCGCGGTGGTCTTTCGTCGGGCCGATCAGCTTGTTGAGCTCGATCAGCGTCACCTTGACGTCGGCCTCGAGGGCCGCGTCCGGCCGCACGTTCTTGCCGATCTCCGCCGGATCGATGTCGATGTGCACGATCTTAGCTTTCGGGGCGAAGTCCTTCAGGCGTCCCGTGACGCGGTCATCAAACCGCATTCCGGCGGCGATCAGCAAATCGGCCTCGTTGATCGCCTGGTTGTTCCAGTACATACCGTGCATGCCCGGCATCCCCAGGTACAGCGGGTGCGTGCCCGGGAAGCCGCTGATGCCGAGCAGCGTGGTGATCACCGGCGTGTTGGTCTTCTCCGCCAACTCGATGATCTCCTCAAACGCCCGGGAGATGATGACGCCGTGACCGGAGAGGATCAGCGGTCGCTCCGCCTGCTCGATCAGGTCGACGGCCTTGGCCAGCTCGACCGGGTCGGGCGCGTGGCCGTTGGGGCGGTAACCGCGCAGTGTGACCTTATCGCTCCAGTAGAACTTGCCGACCTTCTGCAGGGTGTCGCGCGGAATGTCGACGAGCACCGGCCCCGGCCGTCCAGTCGTCGCGATGTAGAACGCCTGCTGCATCGCCCGCGGGATGTCGTCCACGTCCAGCACCAGCTCGCTGTGCTTGGTGATCGGGATCGTGATGCCCTGGATGTCCGCTTCCTGGAAACCGTCGCGGCCGATCAGCGCGCGGATCACCTGGCCGGTCACGCAGACCAGCGGCACCGAGTCCATGAAAGCGTTGGCAATGCCGGTCACCAGGTTCGTGGCGCCCGGGCCGGACGTGCCGTAACAAACGCCGGCCTTGCCGGTCACGCGGGCGTAAGCGTCGGCGGCGTGCGCCGCGGCCTGCTCGTGCTTCACCAGGTAGTGCTTGATCGGGAAGCGGCGCGGTTCGATGCCTTCCGGGATCGGGCGGATGCCGACGCCGCCTTCCTCCAGCACATCGTAAAGCGGCAGGTTAGCGCCGCCCGGCAGGCCGAAGATCGTGTCGACGCCCTCCCGGACGAACGATTCCATCACCATCTGGGCGCCGGTCATCTCTTTTCCGATTGTGTCTTCCATCGCTGGGGTTCCTTCCATCAGTCCCCTTATCCAGGGTTATAGACGCAGTAAAGGGCCGGTCTGCTACGTCCCGGGGCGGACTTTCGAGGTCAAGCTAGCCACAAACCGCTCCCCGGGATGCCGACGATACCAGGCGGGCGTACTTGGCCAAAGCGCCGTGCGTGTACTTCGGCGCGGGCGCCTGCCATTGGCCAAGCCGCCGCTGCAACTCCTCGTCGCTCACTTCGAGCCGGATCGTCCTGCTCGGTATATCCAGCGTGATCGTGTCTCCGTTCTGGATCAGCGCGATCGCGCCGCCGGTCTGCGCTTCCGGCGAGATGTGCCCCACGGTGAAGCCGCGCGTTGCCCCGGAAAAGCGTCCGTCCGTGATCAGCGCCACCTGCTCGTCCATGCCCTGGCCGGACAGCGCCGCGGTCACGCCGAGCATCTCGCGCATGCCGGGGCCGCCCTTCGGCCCTTCGTAGCGGATGACGACGACGTCGCCCGCCACGATCTCGCGCCGGGCGACGGCGGCCGCGGCGTCTTCCTCCCGCTCGAAGACACGGGCCGGGCCGCTGTGGCTGGTCTTCTGGACGCCGCTTGTCTTCATCACGCCGCCCTCCGGCGCCAGGTTGCCCTTCAGCACGACCATCGTACCCACCGGCTCGAGCGGACGGTCGATCGGCACGACCACCTGGTTGTCCGGAGGGAACTGCAGGTCGCGCAGGTTCTCAGCCATCGTTTTGCCGGTCACGGTCATGCAGTCGCCGTGCAGCAGCCCCGCGTCGAGCAGCACCTTCAGCACGCGCGGCGCGCCGCCGGCGGCGTGGAGGTCGCTCTGCACGAAGCGGCCGCCGGGGCGCATGTCCGCGATGTGCGGGACGCGCCGGGCGATCGTGTCGATGTCGTCGAGAGTCACTTCGATGTCGATCTCGTAAGCGATGGCGGGCAGGTGCAGCGCGGCGTTTGTCGAGCCGCCGACGGCGACGACCAGCGCGATCGCGTTCTCGAATGCTTTGCGCGTCAGGATGTCGCGCGGGCGGATGTCCTCGGCGAGCAGGCGCATGACGCGGCTGCCCGCCCAGCGGCAGAGCTCCGTGCGCTCCGGCGCAATGGCCGGCATCGAGGCTGAGAACGGCAGCGCGATGCCCAGCGCTTCGCTGGCACAGGCCATCGTGTTGGCGGTGTACATGCCGCCGCACGCCCCGTCGCCCGGGCAGGCTGCGCACTCCAGCTCTTTCTGTTCAGCCGTGGTCATGCGTCCGGCCTCGACGGCCCCGACGCTCTCGAAGACGTCTTGGATCGTTACGTCCTTGCCGCGCCAGCTCCCGGGCATGATGCTGCCTCCGTAGAGGAACACTGACGGCACGTTAAGGCGCGCCATCGCCATGATGATCCCGGGTAGGCTCTTGTCGCAGCCGGCCACGCCGACCAGCGCGTCGTAGCCGTGCGCCATCACCATCAGCTCGATCGAGTCCGCGATCACTTCGCGGCTGACGAGTGACGCCTTCATCCCTTCGTAGCCCATCGAGATGCCGTCTGTAACGGCGATCGTCGTGAACTCGCGCGGGGTGCCGCCGCCGGCGCTGACGCCCTGCTTGGCCCAGCCCGCCAGCCGGTCCAGGTGCACGTTGCAGGGGGTCGCCTCGTTCCAGGCGCTCATCACGGCGACGATCGGCTTCGCCAGGTCTTCGTCGGTTAGGCCCATCGCGCGCATGTAGGCGCGAGCTGGCGCCCGGCTGATGCCGGCCCGGTACACCGCGTCGCTTGGCAGGGTGCGGGCCCTCGTCGTTGTGTTCGCTGGCAAGACCATGATTCTTTCCTCACATAGAAAAACCCCGTCCTCAAAAGGGACGGGGCATGTGTGCCTCGCGGTACCACCCTTATTTCTCCGCCTGGCGGCGAAGACACTCGGAACGCTGTAACGGGCGTACCCGACAGGGCCTACTCACCTTTGTGGGTCAGGGCTCCAGCCCTGACGGTGTTCGACCCCATGGCTCCCGGGCGACTTCGCGGCGCTTTCGCTACCGGGGTTCACAGCTGCTCCCCGGCTCTCTTAAGCTTGCCTTCCGCTACTGGCTCCCGATCGTAGCCGATGCGTCCACCTCGCGGCGGATAACGTTGCGACGAGTATATGTGGATAAGTGCGGAGGCGTCAAGCGGAGGTTGCGATTGTGTGGATGGTCTGAGACTTTGTCCGGTCTAACTGGTGTGTGGTTCTGTCCTTATGAAGGACATCACGATGAACAGGAAGGAACAACAATGAGCGATGGTTCTCACGGTCGTGATAGACGGGAGGTTGACCGCTCTGGGGGCGGCGGAACTGATGAGCCTATCGTGTATACAGGAACGACGCCTTAGACAAAGGCCGTGCCATCCCGATCCCGCCGGGGCCACACTCCGCTCCTACGCCCGCGCCCGCGCCCGCGCTGAGGTACGCGAGCACCTCGACGGCAGCGCTTCGGCGCACTACCAGGGGCGCTGCATCGCCTGCCGGGGCCCGCAACCCGCTGACCTCCGCACCAAGCGGCGCGGAACGGGCGAGCAACCAGCGTCGCCCCCTCCCCTCAACACCGCCACGCGGAGACCTCTCCGCACCGAGCCCACCAAACCAGCCCCAGACCACCCTTGGAGACGGTCCATAGTCACAGCCTAGCGTACACTTTCACAGAACGCTCAGCGGACAGAATCACAGACCTGCTACAGGGGTAGACGGAAATGTTGGAAACTGGGTGACTCCGTCGACCGCGTTGCTAATGAATCCATATACTCACGAATCAGATATGACTCCCGTTGTCACGTCCGAGCCGCTTCCCGTCTTCAAGAAGCCGTCCGTTGCACGCAGCAGGAACATGGCGGCCATTCGAAGCGTCGACACCAAGCCCGAAATGGTCGTTCGGAGGGGTCTTCATCGCGCGGGATTTCGGTATCGTGTTCACAATAGGCGACTTCCGGGAAGTCCGGATGTAGTCCTTCGGAAATATCGGACCGCAGTACTCATCCATGGGTGTTTTTGGCACGGACACGCCTGCCAAATAGGGCACATTCCACGTTCAAATGCCGACTACTGGCGAGCGAAAATACTTAGGAACATGACACGGGACGCTAGAGATCTTCGAGAGTTATGCGACGATGGTTGGCGGGTAAGGATAGTTCACGAATGCACACTAGAAACGGACGCGCGGAACCTCTTGGCAGTTCTAACGGCAGCCAGGTGCGCGTTCGAGAGCAGTTGAGCATTTTCGGGACGAGGCCTGCTGAGTCAGACGATCGCTTGACGTCGATCGATTTGTTCGCCGGAGCTGGCGGTATCGCGGAAGGCCTACGTCAGGCCGGATTCGATTGTCTCTACGCGAACGACTTTGATCGGATCGCGCTGGACACGTTCCAACTTAATCACCCTTCGACGAAGGTGGAGCATTCGCCAATTGAAGACGTCGATGCGCGCGAGGTCCGCATCAAGTTGGGCGTCGCCAAAGGAGATCTCGACTGTCTTGCCGGAGGGCCACCTTGCCAAGGGTTCAGCATCAACGCACCGGAGAGATTCCTGGACGATCCTCGCAACTCGCTATTCAAACACTACTTGCGCTTTGTCGACGAATTCGCTCCAAAGACCATCTTTTTCGAGAACGTCCCCGGCATGCTGTCGCTTGCTGACGGGTTGATAGCTAATCGCGTACTCGAAGAACTGATTCGGCGACGTTATGACGTCAGTCAGAAGATTTTGTTCGCAGCCCATTATGGAATTCCGCAGGAACGGTGGCGGTTGATAATTCTCGCATCGCGTGTGGGGCCAGCCCCAGATCTGCCACTGCCCACACACCTTGCCTTCGGACGTGCGAACTTCCGAGGCGGCTCGACGTTGACTTTCCGCGCGAAGTCGCATTTTGGCCCAGAAATGAAGCCGCAAGTGACTGTCATCGAAGCGCTCGGCGATCTTCCAAAGTTGAGACGAGGCGAGGGAGCGGAGGTCATGGACTATGCAGCTCCACCGCATTCTGAATTTGCCAGTCGCATGCGATGCGGTGCATCCCGGGTCTTCAATCATATCGCACCCCAGATTGCTCAGATCAATGTTGAACGCCTGAATCACATACCTGTCGGCGGTAGCTGGAGGGACATTCCTTTCGATCTATTACCGGGCGGCATGAAGAAGGCACGATCCTCAGATCACACACGGAGGTATGGTCGATTGTCGCCCGATGGCCTTGCTGGCACGGTAATGACCAAGATGGATCCACATTGGGGTCCTGCATTCCACTACAGCCAGAAACGGACGTTGACCGTTCGGGAGGCTGCGCGGTTGCAGTCTTTTCCAGACAGATATCGATTCCTGGGGCCCCGCGGGGCACAGTATGAACAGGTTGGCAACGCGGTTCCTGTGTTGATGGCGCGGGCTGTAGGCGGCTCCATTCGCAGCGCTTTGACGACGAATTGCCAAGAATCTTCGAAGGGTAAACGTGCCATTTCGAATCGCTGATTGGTTCGGCTATGACGTAGATGACTGGTCTGCGCCGGCCGTGGCGGCCAGAGCGGATCTGCATTGCCCCTTCATCGGCCGAAGATGCACAAAGACATTCAACGACGGAAGCGTCTCCGGCGTTTGTTCGGTGTACGTTGGAGCCGATCCAACGAGGCCACCGGTCGTCACATGTCCGAACCGTCTCTACGCAGGGATGTATTTCGTTTTGCAGCGAGTTGCCGAGACCGCGTTCGGCCCGGGTTATACCATCATTTCGCCCGACGGTTTGCGCGAGGTAGTGAAGGGCAACCAATACGTCTTGGCTCTCGGGAAAAATTCGGGCGGCGAGATACGTCTGCCTAGCAGATCCCACCTAGGAGGGTATTTTGTTGATTGGATCCTTGCGCGTCTATCGTCGAATCGGGAACTAGTCGAGTTTGCAGCTGTCGAGATTCAGGCGATAGACACCACCGGGACATACCGGCCGGAAGTGAATAGACTCAAGATGGGTGCGCGAGAAATAGGGAAGTCCAAGGCCGGACTGAACTGGGAGAATGTCAACAAGAGGATACTGCCGCAGCTGATTTACAAAGGACACGTACTGAGGAGAGAGAATCTTTGTCGCCGGGGACTCTTTTTCGTCTGTCCTACACAGGTTTTCGAGCGCGTGTTGACCAGGCTCGGAGACAGCTTGTTGCCCTATACCAACCTACAGCCGGGCTCGATCACTTTCCTTCACTTCGGCTTGGGCGCGCCCCAGGCCGGGATTCGACAACTCGTGTTGGGTGGGCAATTTTCCACCACAATCGATCAGGTGGCGCTGGCCTTTACGGCTCCAACGAACCTGCCCGACGCCGGAGTATATGAGAAAGCAATTCGGTCGGCGCTGGAATCCGTGCGAAAGCTCCCCCTAAGCCGCCCCCGCTCCGCCGCTAACGCCGCGCCTCTCCCCTAAACCGCAGACGGCCCACCGGACGCGCGTTGCCGCTCGCGGTCTCGCTCTTTGTCGATCAGGAGCTGGATGGCCTCGGGGTTGGCGACGCCGGTGATTACGAAGCGGACGCGGTCGGCGCCGGCAGTCTCGCAGACGACATCGCCGAAGTGCAGCGTCGTGTCTAAGAGGCCAGTGCGGTGGATGCCGATGTCTTTCTTTTGGCCCTCAAACTGACCCACTACCGACGCGCGGTCAGCCGCCTCGCGCGGTCCCCGATGCGACGGCTTGCCCCGCCCAGGATTCCTTCGCGGAGATATGTTGTGCCGCCGAGCAGCTGGGGTCGCCGCTCAGAAGGACAGAAGCGCCCTTCCGCCTACTCTTCGACGATGCTGATCGCCTGCTCCGGGCAGTTCACGATCGCCAGGCGCGCCTTCTCCTCGAGCTCCGGCGGCACCTCGCCGCCGTTCACCTCGTGCGCGTAGCCGTAGTCGTCCAGCTCGAACAGCTCTGAGGCGACGACGAAGCAGCGGTTGTGCCCTTCGCACTTCTCCTGGTCGACACAGATCTTCACGGCTTGCCTCCGGACGGAAACACGATCGGCAGCGTGCGCGGACCGCGGACCTGGCCGCCCGCCCATGTTACTACGGTCGGGTCTTCGAGGCTAAAGTCCGGGATGTGCGCCAGCAGCTCTTCGATTGCGACGCGCATCTCCATCCGCGCCAGGTTGGAGCCGGCGCAGCGGTGGATGCCCACTCCAAAGGCGATGTGCGGGTTGGCCGGCCGGTCGAGAATCACGCTGTCCGGGTCCGGAAACTTCTCGGGATCGCGGTTGGCGGCCGGGAAGTTCATCAGGACGCGCTCGCCTTGCTTCATCGGGCAGCCGCCGTAATCCGTGTTCTGGGTGATGACGCGCGCCATCGTGACCGGCGAGTAGGCGCGCAGCAGCTCTTCGACGGCGGACGTAATCAGGCCGGGCTCGCTGATCAGGCGCTTGCGGTGCTCGGGGTTCTGCGCCAGGTGCCAGACCGCTGAACCGATCGAGCTCCACGTCGTGTCAATGCCGGCGACGAGCAGGAGGAAGCCGCTGCCCAGGATGTGCGTGTCGGGGACGGGCAGCCCGTTGACTTTGGACTTGATCAGGTGGCTGATGAGGTCGCCCTCTAGCGGGTTCTGCTTACGCTCCTGGATTTGCCCCCAGAGGAAGGTCAGGATCTGGACGCGGGCGTTGGCCGCCATCTCGAAGTTGGTGAGGCCGAACTCCAGGAACTCCCGCACCCACTGCGTGAACGTGTCCGTCATGTCCGTCGGCACGCCCAGCATCCGGGCGATGACGTACGGCGGGATCTGCTGCGCGTAGTCGACTGCGCCGTCTGCGCGGCCGTTGGCGATGAACTTGTCGATCAGGACCCGGCAGTGCTCGCGGGTCAGCTCTTCGTACTTCGCGACTGCCTTCATGGAGAACGGCGGCAGCAGCAGGTTCTTCGCCCAGGTGTGCTCCGGTGGGTCGGACGTGATCGGCGGCGCACTCACGCCGTAAAATTGCTCGGACTCGTTGGGTTCGGCGAAGCCCTCCGGCGGCGCAATCGGGACAACCAGAGGATTGACGGAGGAGAAGTGTTTGGTGTCCTTGGCCAGCGCGAAGAGGTCCGCGTACTTCGTCGGCATCCAGGACCCCCCCCAGCGTTCGGAGTGCGCAATGGGGCATTCTTCTCGCAGGTCATCCCAGACGGGGTACGGGTTCTTGATGTATGCCGGGTCGAAGATATCGTAGTCGGTCTTCCAATCCTTGGGGGGTTCAACTGTCATGCCGGTGCTCCTCCATGTGCGGGCAACGTTAGCTAATCCGGCGCTTAGTTGTCAAATGCTGAGGCCCGGCCTCCGTACGGAGGCCGGGCCCAACC